>JALSNH010000137.1 GCA_026987085.1 Aquificota bacterium
AACTCTTAATGGTTAAAGAGAGAGAGATAAAACCTTTAAAGGTCGACGAAATAAGAGACCTATTTTTGGAATATTTTGAGAAAAAGGGACATAAGAAGTTCAAATCTTTCCCATTGGTTCCCGAAGATGACCCTACCTTACTTTTTGTAAACGCCGGTATGGTTCCTTTTAAAAAGTATTTCCTCGGAAAGGAGAAACCTCCCGCGAAGCGGGCTACCTCCTGCCAAAAATGTTTAAGAGTTAGCGGTAAGCATAACGACCTCGAGCAGGTTGGCTATACCTCCCGCCACCACACCTTTTTTGAAATGCTCGGAAATTTCTCTTTTGGAGATTACTTTAAAAGGGAGGCTATAGAGTTCGCCTGGGAGTTTGTTAGCGAATACCTGAAACTTCCAAAGGAGAGACTCTATGTATCGGTCCATAAAAAGGACGATGAGGCCTACAACATTTGGAGGAACGTTATAGGAGTTCCCGAAGAGAGGATTTTAAAGCTCGGCGACGAGGACAACTTCTGGCAGATGGGGGACTCCGGCCCTTGTGGATATTCTTCGGAAATCTACTTCGACCGTGGAGCCGAATATGAGGGCGACGAAAGGCTTTTGGAGATTTGGAACCTCGTTTTTATGGAGTTCAATAAAGATGAGAGCGGAAAACTTACACCTTTACCGCAAAAAAACATCGACACCGGTATGGGTCTCGAGCGTATCGCCTCCGTTTTACAGGGAACAAAAACCAACTACGAGATAGATAACATCTTTCCGCTTATACAGTTTGGCGAAAATTTAGCCAGGGTAAAGTACGGCAAAGACTTCAAAACCGATGTGGCCCTGAGGGTGATAGCGGACCATCTTAGGGCTTTAACTTTTGCAATAGGCGACGGGGTTCTCCCTTCCAATGAAGGTAGGGGATACGTAATAAGAAAAATCCTCCGTAGGGCTTTAAGATACGGCTACAAACTCGGTATCGATAAACCTTTCCTCCACCAAGGGGTCGATTTGGTTATCGACCTTATGAAGGGAGCCTATCCGGAGCTCGAACTTCAAAGGGAGTTTATTAAAGGAATAGTCCGTTCGGAGGAGGAGAGATTTTTAAGAACCCTCAAAGCGGGTATAGAGTTGGTTGAAAAGACCATCGAAAGGGCTAAAAAGGAAGGTAGGGACTACCTTAGCGGTAAAGAGGTCTTTAAAATCTACGATACCTACGGTTTTCCGGTCGACCTTATCGACGAAATAGCCTCCGAACAGGGTTTAAAAATCGACTACGCCGAGTTTGAAAAGGAACTCGAACGCCAAAGGGAGGAGGCAAGGAAACACTTCAAAGTAGAAACCAAAAAGGTAAAACCTATTTACGCGGAACTTAAAAATAGAGGTATCCAATCGGAGTTTGTAGGTTATACCGACCTTGTGGTGGAAACACCTATAAAAGCCCTTGTAAAGGGCGAGGAGGAGGTCGATTTCCTCTCGGAGGGTGAGAAAGGGGAGATTATCCTCGAAAGGTCGCCCTTTTATCCGGAAGGAGGCGGACAGGTAGGGGACCAAGGTTTAATAGAAACCTCCGAAGGTCTCTTTAAGGTTGAAGATACCCAAAAGCCGGTCGAAGGTTTGATAGTTGCCAAAGGTAGGGTAATAAAAGGAAAAATCCGCAAAGGGGATATTGCGGTCGCCCAAGTTGACAAAGAGAGGAGGGAGGCAACAGCCCGCCACCATACCGCAACCCATCTGCTCCACGCCGCCCTCAGAAATGTCCTCGGCGACCACGTAAGACAGGCCGGTTCTTTAGTTCACCCAGAATATTTGAGGTTCGACTTTACCCACTTTGAGCCGCTTACAGCGGAGGATATAGAAAAAATTGAAGAGCTAATTAACAGAGAAATACAGGCAAACAAAGAGGTAGTCTGCAGGGTAATGCCCTACGATGAGGCGGTAAAAAGCGGGGCAATGGCCATATTTGAGGAAAAATACGGCGATACCGTAAGGGTCATAGAGGTTCCCGATTTTTCAAAAGAACTTTGCGGAGGAACCCACGTTAAAAGAACCGGAGATATAGGATTTTTCAAAATAATCTCCCAATCCTCGGTAGGTGCGGGCATAAGAAGGGTTATAGCCAAAGCCGGTATGCCGGCCGTTAGGGAGGCTCAAAAAACCTTTAAAACCCTCCAAGAGGTTTCCCAAAAGTTGGTTTCCAAACCTGAAGAGGTCGTTTTGAAAATAGAGAAACTCCAAGAGGAGCTAAAGGAAAAAGAAAAGGAACTCCAAAGGTTGAAACAGGAACTCTTAAAACAGCAGTTGGATATGGCGGTAAAGGTGGAACCTTTAGAAGGTATCAATTTGGTATGGGGAACCTTCGAAGGGGTTCCTATGGAAGAGCTCCGCAACTTGGCCGATGTATTAAGACAAAAACACAAACCGGCGGTGGTCTTTTTGGTAAACAAACAGGGTGAAAAACTCCAAACGGTTTTGGCTATAACCAAAGAGGTGGCAAATAAAGATAAACTCAATGCAGGTAAGTTAATTAAAGAGGTCGGTAAAATCCTCGGCGGTGGCGGTGGCGGTCGTCCCGATATGGCTCAGGGTGGGGGAAGTAAGGTTGAAAATATTGAGGAAGCTGTAGAAAAGTTAAAAGAGTTAATAAAACATTAAATCTTTATTCACTTTACCTGGTTCTTGGATTATGTTCGCTTTCGCTCCCTTCCTGTGCCGCTGCTTTTAAAAGTTTATTGGCGTGTGCACGGTAAATTATTGCTATCAATAAGGGTATTACGAAGGTTATAG
>JALSNH010000138.1 GCA_026987085.1 Aquificota bacterium
AGTGATGTATAAAAAAATATCATTCTCTTTTAGAGAAGAACATACTTTGTTATCCAAAAAGAGAACAAGGAAATATTTGTTTCCCCTACTTTGCCATACGTAATAGAGTTCCCCCGCAAAAGTAGAAAAAGAAAAGATTAAACCCAAAATGAGGAACCTTAACATTTGATTATTCCTCCTCGTCGGCGGTATCCTCTATATAAAAAGGAAGTTTTTTAACCAATTCTCTGTAGAGGTCAAAAGGTCTTCCTGCAAGTTGGCCGACATCCCTAGTCCAAGGTGCTAAAGCATAATCTGCCTCCATTTGGGTGTCTCTTAGTTTCCAAATTCTTAGAGGTATTCTAAGGAATACCCCCTTATCGTGGTAATCTTTGTTGGGACCGGTGAATTTGGAAGTATCGGAATAGGTATACCAAAAACCGACTTCCATTCCGTGGACTATTCTTGAAACTTCTATTCTCACCCCCTTATCGCCAGCTAAAAATCTCCCCGCTTTAACGGTAAATTGCATTTCTGGATTTCTCATACGGTAGTAGAAACTCACATACTCATCATGAAAGGTCCAATTTTTAAGTCCAAAAATCTTATCTGGATCTCTTTTATAAACATAATCACCACCTAAACCTGCCGCAAATCTACCATCTCCAAAAAAGTGGATAAAATCTCCCCCTACACCTGCAAACATAAGCTCGTTATAACCTACCGAGATACCTATAAAATCTCGTGGAGAGAATTTATCTATATAGGATAAAGAAAGTACGGAAAAATCTGGTTTCTTTCTTCCTAAATAATAAGCTATGTCGCTTCGTACAGGCTTTTCCATTAATGGTTTGTTTACCGAACTTATATTATTTATAAAAGGTATAAAAAGGTCAGCATCCAAGCGCCAATGGGAAGCAAATTTTTCCGTTATACCTATATCTAAACTGAACATATATTTAAAGAACCCCGAAGGGTCATTTAGAAAAGTCCTTAAACGGGGGAATATATCCCACCTAGGTGGAAGGAAAAATCTATTACTTCTACCGGTTCTAATACTTGAAAATTTAACCTTTGAATGTTTCAAAAGCTCTTTAAAAGAAACACTTTGAGTTATATAGTAATTAACCCACTTTCCAGGAATGGTTATTTCGCTTACAACTACATTGTTTTCCTTCAACAGGATTTTTACTTTCCTAACATTAGGAAATCTTAAAACTCTTAACACTAAAAGGGCTTTTTTTATGGCTACACTCTCAAAGTAATAGCCTCTATTTTCAAATTCTATGTATAAGGTATCACCTACTATGTAAACATCCGCATTTACCATTTCAAGTCTTTCTAAAGCTTTTTTATAAAACTCCGTTTGTTTTCCTCTTTTTATAAGTTCTACATCCTCTTTAGTTAACCGAAAGTATTTAGGGATATGGGGCAACCATTTTTCTCCCATAGGCCATAAGAAGTTGATATTTAGACCGTACTGGTTACCCCTTTGGTAGGAAAGAACAACTTGCATATACTTCCAAGGTTGCCACTTCAAACCAAAATTGTATTTCCATTTAATTTTTTCCTTTCGAAGGCCTTTAAGCTTATCTTTATTGATTGGTGCGTATTCCACCAAAAAGCTCCATTTAGGATGAAGTAAAATTTCGCTACCGAAAAAAAGACCGTTTAAAAGTTTACCTTTGGCATAACCTACAGAAACATTTTGAGGAATTCCATAGTCAATATACTTAGAAACAACTATATATTTAGTATCAAATAATCTAGTTCCGTGAAAATCATCCCAACCTACAGCAATAGCGGGAAATTTTCCCATTTCAGGAAGAATTTGATATTTGATAAAAAAGGCTTTATCTTTGTAATCTCCATAACCCTTCCATGAAGAGCCTTTCATTTTGATATTTCTAATATCGGTAACAACTGCTCCCATTTCTAAACCGGGAAAGAATCCAGTTCCTATAAAGCCTCTCAAATAGGGGTATACATAACTTGTTCCTACTACTATTGTTCCGTCTGGATAGGTATACGCTGTAGGAATTTCTAATAAGCCTGTTCGACCAAAATTAGAAACTATATTATAAGTAGAACCTACAAAAGGAATTAACAAAATAATAAAAAAACTACGAAATATTTTTTTTAAAGGAAACATTTAAAGGAAATTTTAGTGATGAGCCGTAGTTGCGTGGTGAGTCGTAGTAGTTCCTCCACCTGTAGCCGCTGCTACAGCCGCTATAGCTCCCACAGCTAACAAAGCACCGGCAGCTATCGTAGTTGTAGATAAACCGCCGGCTCCAACAGCAGCTCCGGTAGCTGCCATTCCGGCACCAACCCCTGCACCTCCTGCTGCTCCTGCTCCGGCTGCACCGGCACCCGCAGCGCCTGCAGTTGTAGCACCTGCAGTACCGGCTCCAGCACCACCTGCTGCACCTGCGCTAGCTGTTCCTGCAGTGGTCGTTCCAGAAGTTGCACCAGCTGCACTACCACCGGCTGCAGCTGTCCCTGCAGCGCTTACGGGCATAACCCCAAAAGATAAAATTGCCAGCCCTAAAAGAATTTTCCTCATTTTAAAACCCCCTTTGTAAAGGGATATTATCAAGAAAATTTCAGTTTACAAGTTCCTTTTTATGCTGTCTCCTTACATTATCCAACCACTCTCTAAAGAAGGCTAAAAATATTCCAAGAAATAATCCGCTAACTGCTGCTACTGCTAAAACCAATTTCTTTTTAGGTTTGTAGGGTTTATCCTTTTCGGGAATGTAGGGCGGATCTACAATTTGAAA
>JALSNH010000139.1 GCA_026987085.1 Aquificota bacterium
GTTGTAGTATGGGAAACCGAAAATTGCGGGGCGGAATATTGGGAATAATAACTTTTGATGGAATTTCACGGTCTTAAAACAGACCTTTACGAGCTTACAATGGCACAAATATACCTTGAGAAGGGATTAAATAAAAAAGCTGTTTTTTCCATTTTTGTTAGAAATCTTCCAAAAGAGAGAAATTTTTTAGTAGTCGGCGGTCTTAATAATCTCCTGCGCGATATTTTTGAATTTCGATTTGGAAAGGAGGAGCTTTCCTATCTAAAAAGTTTGAACCTCTTTAAGGGTTGGTTTTTAGATTGGCTTGAGGAGTTTTCTTTTAAAGGAAATATTTACGCAATTCCCGAAGGGCGTATAGTTTTTAACGAGGAACCTATAGTACAGATAGAAGCCGAATTGCCGGTGGCTCAGATTTTGGAAACTTTTGTTATGAACCGAATCCATTTAGGAACTTTGCTTGCATCAAAGGCTGCCAGAATCTATTCGGTTGCAAAAGGCAAAATTTTGGTCGATTTTGGATGTAGACGGGCCCACGGTTTTGAAGCCGCCAATGAGGCAGCCTACGCCGCCCTTTCTACCGGTTGGAATGCTACTTCCAATTTGGAGGCGGGAAAAATTTACGGCCTTCCGGTGAGTGGAACTATGGCTCACTCCTACATTATGGTTTTGGGAGAGGAAAATGCCTTTAAGGAGTTTTACAGACACTACTCAGACAAAGCTATCTATCTTGTGGATACCTACGATGTTTTAAAAGCTGTTGAATTAACCGTTAAATTGGCAAAGGAAGGTTATAAACCGATAGGAGTAAGGATAGATAGTGGCGATATTCCTACCCTTGTAAAAAAAGTGAGAGAACTTTTAGACCGAAACGGTTTACAAGATATAAAAATTATTGTCAGCGGTGGGATTGATGAATACAAAATCCACGAATGGAGAGATTTACCTATAGATGGCTACGGAATAGGGACGAAATTTACAACTTCTTCCGACAGACCCTATCTGGATATTGCCTACAAGCTGGTTGAGTATGATGGGCAACCAAAGTTTAAATTGAGCGAAGGTAAAAAGACCTATCCCTTTAAAAAGCAGGTATACCGTTTTTACTCTCAAGGAAAGTTCCACTACGACTTTATTACGAGGTATGGAACCGAAGTTGAAGGTGAACCTTTGGTAGAACCTGTGATATCGGAAGGAATCCTTTTAAAGGAGTTTGGAGGTTGGAAGGAAACCCGTGAGAGGTTCTTAAAAGATTTTGAACATTTACCGGAGGATTTAAAAAAACTGAAAAAGGTGGAATATGAAGTTCAAATAGATCCTATTTTGGAACCTGAAAATTATTTACCTAAAGGGAGTTAACGGTATCTTTCCAATATCTTTTCAACAATTTTTGATGTGGATATATTGAACTTAAAAGGCACGGTTAAAACCTTACCTCCGTAGCTTTCCACTATATCTTTTCCCACTATTTGGTTGATATCCCAATCGCCACCTTTTACGAGGATATCCGGTTTTATTTCCTTAATGAGGTTGTAGGGAGTATCCTCCTCAAATGGAACTACAAAATCAACCGCACATAGATTGGAGAGGGTGTAGGCTCTAAGTTCCAAAGGTAGTATAGGTCTTTTTTCTCCTTTAAGCCTTTTAATGGAATTATCGCTATTAATGCCCACAACAAGGATATCTCCTAATTTTTTGCACTCGTTTAGGTAGTGAACGTGTCCGGCATGGAGTATATCGAAACAGCCGTTGGTAAAAACTACCTTTTTACCCTTTCGAAGGTTTTCAAGCTCCTTTACAACCGTTTGGAGGTCTACAACTTTTCCCATTCCTTTAAAAGAGTAAATCCTCTATATCGTCATCATCTTCGGTGCTTTCTTCGGGGGCAAAAACGGAAAAACCTTTTACCTGCAAGGCTACATCGCGGAGTTCTTTTAAATAAATTTCAATCTCCGAAAGTGTATTTAGTTTTTGTTTTAAAAGTTTTTTTTCTTCGGAGGAAATTTCGGAAGACCACATAAGGGATTTTATGGAAATTTTGTAAAATTTTACTTGTGTAAATAGGTTCTGCCATTCCGACCAAAATCCTTTTTTATCAACTGGAGTTTTTAGAGCATAACGTTGCAATTTGTTAAACTCTTCAAGGAGCTTAAGCTCAAGATTTTCCATGGTAATAACTCTATTAATTTAACAGCGCTTTCCGTTTAAAAAACATTTCCTAAACGGCAAATTTGTATTTTTGAACCTCTAAATGTTTTTCAAAATCTCTTCTATAACCTCTTTTGGAGTCTTTAAAGAACTCTCTTTTAAAACCAACCGGTGGGAAAGGACTTCAACCGAACACTCTTTAAGGATTTCTATAGGCAAAATATCGAGCTCCCTCATGTAGGTTAATGCCTTGGCAAATTTGACCCATTGGAGGAGACCTCTTGTAGAAATTCCGACTTTTATATCGGGGTGGTTTCTCGTTTCCAAAACCACTTTAAGGGCAAATTGGGCAACCTTGTCGGGAACTTGAATTTCTTCAACCTTTTGAAGCTCTTTTAAAATGGCCTCGCCGTTAGCGAGGCGTGGGATTCTTTCAAGCCTTTTGAGGGGGTCTTCTCCCTTTAGAAGTTCCAACTCTACATCGGAAGGGGGATAGCCTACAGAAGTTTTGACCGTAAAGCGGTCCAGTTGGGAGTGGGGCAAAGGGAAGGTTCCCCACTCTTCAAACGGGTTTTGGGTAGCTATAACAAAAAAAG
>JALSNH010000140.1 GCA_026987085.1 Aquificota bacterium
GGCGACAAGATTTACATGTCCGCCTTCGGTGGAATCGATGTAGAGGAAAACTGGGATAAAGTTAAAGAGGTTGAAATTCCCGTTTTGGCTTCCGAAGAGGAGATAGACAAACTTATCGAGGAAAATATTCCCGAGGAAATTAAAGATAAAAAAACTTACGGGGAGTTTGTAAAACGCCTCTATAGATACTTTAGGGACCTCCACTTTGCATATTTGGAAATCAACCCCCTTGTGATTAAAGGCAACAAAATCTATCCGCTCGATATGGTTGCACGCCTTGACGACACGGCCCAATTTGTTGCCGGTAGAAAATGGGGCGAAATTACCTTCCCCGCAGGATTTGGTAGGGAGCTCACCCCCGAAGAGAAATATATCAAGGAAATGGACGAAAAGTCCGGTGCTTCGTTAAAGCTCACTATACTCAATCCCAAAGGTAGGGTTTGGCTCCTAATTGCCGGTGGTGGTGCGTCGGTTGTTTACGCCGATACGGTTGCCGACCTTGGATTTGTTAAGGAGCTCGCTAACTACGGTGAGTATTCCGGAAACCCCTCCAGGACCGAAACCAGAGAGTACGTTAAAACCCTCTTTGACCTTATGACCAGAGAGAAACACGAGAGCGGTAAGCCCAAAATCCTCATTATCGGTGGTGCTATCGCAAACTTTACCGACGTAGCTAAAACCTTCGAAGGTATTATCGACGCTATGAAAGAGTACGCCGACAAACTCAAAGAGGTCGGTGTAAAAATCTATGTCCGCCGTGGTGGACCTAACTACGAAATCGGTCTCCAAAAGATTAAAAAGGCGGCCGAAGAGCTCGGTCTACCTATAGAGGTTTACGGTCCCGAAACCCACATGACCGAAATAGTTAAAAAGGCTTTGGTTGACGACGAGCAGGCGGAGGCTGTAAAAGCTTAATTTCCCCTTTTTATATACTTTTGTTGGTTTGATTAAACAAAAACTTTTGGAGGTTTTAATATGGCAAAACCCGACTACCTTTTGTTTGACAGGGATACCAAAGCCATCTTTTGGAACCTTAACACCAATGCCATTCAAAGGATGCTCGATTACGATTATCTTGTTGGTAGGAGCCCCTCTATAGTTGCAATAGTTGCTCCCACTCAAAGTAGGAAATTTGAAAAATTCTTCTATGGAACCAACGAAATTTTAATTCCCATATATAGGAGCACCAAAGAGGCTGCCGAAGCCCATCCCGAAGCGGACGTTTTGGTTAACTTCGCATCCTTCAGGACCGCCTACCCGGTTACTATGGAAGCTCTCGATATTCCCACCATTAGAACCATTGCAATTACCGCCGAGGGTATTCCCGAAAGGTTCGCCCGCGAAATGAGGGAAAAGGCGAAAGCCCTCGGCAAATGGATTATCGGACCCGCCACCGTCGGTGGTATCGCCGCGGGAGCCTTTAGAATTGGTAATGCCGGTGGAACTTTGCAAAACATAGTTAATGCAAAACTCCACAGACCCGGTTCTGTCGGTTTGGTAACCCGTTCCGGAGGTCTATTTAACGAGCTCTCCAACATAATCGCAAGGAATGCCAACGGAATCGTGGAAGGTATCGCCATCGGTGGTGATAGGTTCCCAGGTAGCGACTTTCTAGACCACCTACTTAGGTTTGAAAAAAACCCCCAAATCAAATTTATGGTAATGCTCGGTGAGGTTGGCGGAGAGCTCGAATATAGGGTGGCCGAAGCAATTGCAAGCGGAAAGATTACCAAACCGGTTATTGCTTGGTGTATCGGAACTATAGCTAAGCATTTTGGTGGAGAGGTTCAGTTTGGACACGCCGGTGCTAAAGCCGGTGCCGATAGGGAAACCGCCGATGCTAAAAATAGAGCTTTGGCGGAAGCGGGAGCGTTGGTTCCCAAGTCTTTCAACGATTTGCCCGAGCTAATTAGAGGTGTTTACGAAGAGCTAAAAGCTAAAGGTGAAATCCCCGAAATTCAAGAGCCCGAAGTTCCGCCCATTCCCGAAGATTACAATAAACTCCGCGCCCAAGGAAAGGTTAGAAGACCTACCCACTTTATTTGTACCATCTCGGACGATAGGGGCGAAGAGGCTACCTACTGCGGCATTCCTATATCGGAAGTGGTTGAAAAGGGCTACTCTATAGCCGACGTTATTGGCCTCCTATGGTTCAAACGTAAGTTCCCCAAATGGGCTTCCGGATTTATCGATATGGTTCTTAAAATCGTTGCCGACCACGGTCCTGCCGTTAGCGGAGCCCACAATGCAAGAGTTACCGCCAGAGCCGGCAAAGATTTAATGTCCTCCTTGGCTACCGCAATACTAACTATAGGTCCCAGATTCGGTGGAGCTATCGACGGTGCGGCTAAATACTTTAAAATGGCCAAAGATAAGGGTATGGACCCTTACGAGTTTGTCGACTATATGAAAAAGGTAGAGAAAAAGAATATTCCCGGTATCGGACACAGAATTAAATCGATTAAAAACCCCGATAAGAGGGTTGAACTTCTCAAAAACTATGCAAAACAGCACTTCCCCAGCACCGAATACCTCGACTACGCTTTAGAGGTTGAAAAGGTTACCACTTCTAAGAAGGAAAACCTCATTCTCAACGTTGACGGAACTATCGGGGTTCTACTTGTAGATATGTTTAAAGCCTTGGGCTACAGCGATAAGGAAATTGATGAGCTTATCGAAGCCGGTGCATTTAACGCTTTCTTCGTGTTGGGTAGGTCTATTGGATTTATCGGACACTACCTCGATGAAAAACGTCTCGGATTGCCTCTATACAGACATCCTTGGGACGATATTCTCTATATTGTTGAGAAACCGGAAGGTCTTGAAGAGGAGTAATATACCTTTTTTGGTTCTTTTTTTTTTCAAACCTAATTTAGGAATTAACAAATAAAAGAAATCCAAAAAGGGAATTATTTAAAAGCCCCTAGAACCCAACCGTGAGAGGTATCCAAAATCTTGTAAGGTCTTTTAGGCATTTTTCCTTCGCGGGTTATAAAAAAGGTTCCTTCCTTTCGAAGGACTATTCCTTTTGAGTAGATATCTAAATAGGCGCAAAGTTCCATATCGATATGCTCGGGAAGGTAGGTAATAACCGGTTCCTTTTGAGGGGAACGGTTTATAAATTTGGAAAATTCCAAAGCTATTTGTCTTTCGGGATGGCTTTTGTCCTTTAAAGGCGCTATGTAGTTTATATAACCGACCTTTAAAATAGCCAAAAGTAGTATCAAAGCTCCAAAATTGTTGAATCTTTTCCAATAGAAAACCGAAAATAGGAGCAAAATTAGAGAAATTCCCAAGAATGGGTAGATTCCGTAAAAGTTAAAAAACTCAAAGTGGTCAAAGAATAGAAAAGCCGATAGGAGGAATGAAATTAAAGAAGTTCCCAAAATGGTGTAGGTGATTAGATTCCTATTGAAGAGAGAATTCAATTTTGACAATAAAAGTGCAAAAACTATAGCTAAAAAGGGAAAAATGAGCATTATATAACGTCCTCTGGCACCGGGAGAAATCCAATAGGGTAGATAGTTGAAACCTATTAGCGCAAGTAAAAGAAGAATTTCCCGCGAAGCGGGGATTTTATTTTTAAAAAGGGCAAATGGAGCAATTATTGAATATGGTAAAGTTTGTTTCAGGTTAAGCAAGGGATACAAAAGCAGATGTTTAAAAAATCCTCCCTTTTCCGCTATTGGTGTTCTATTGAAACTTTCGTGCCAAAGTGTTTGTAAATAGGGTAGTGGGTGCTTGAGGTTGATATACCAAACCGTTAAGGGTGCAAAAAGGCCAAATAAACCTCCCAAAAGGTTGGTTGAAAAAATCCTTTTAAACCTTCCAAAGTAAAAGAGAAGGATTAAAAAGCTTATAGGGATATGGTAAAAGGCCGGTAGTCCCTTAGTTAGGAAAGATAAGGCGGTAAAAATTCCTGCAAAAGTAAAAGCCCAAAAATCCTTTCCCTTTTTAAGGAGCTTGTAAAGAACAAAAATTCCCAAGGTGTTTAGAAACATTAAAAATGCGTCTATTTCAGCCAGGAATCCGTAAAAAAAGAGAAGGTCTCCCAAAGTCAAAAAGATAAGAACCGCCAAAAGGGCATTTTTATTATCGTCCCTGAAAAGGAGCTCTTTTGAAAAAAGAAACACCAAAAGGGCGGTTAAAAAGGAAGAAATTACGCTTATAGTTCTGGCAACTTCCTGACTCCAACCGAAAATGGAACTCGATAAAGCTATAAGCCACATAAAGAGGGGCGGTTTGTTATAGTAAGGCTCACCGAGATGGGTAAGGTTAAAAAAATCGTGAAAGTAGACCATCTCGTAGGCGGTTAAAATTCGGTTGGGTTCTTCTCCTCTAAAAGGAAGGTAATGAATTCCGTAAAAATAAATAGGCACTAGTAAAAAGAGAAGAAATATAAGCTTTTTAGAATTCATAAAACTGGTATTGTCGTAAATCTTTAACTTTTTCGAACCTCGTAAGTTTTAAAGTTATCTAAGTCAACAATAACCAATATAGGCACATCTTCAAAACATCTGGAATAGGCGAGAATAGGTTTATCCACCAAAGCTTCGTTTTCTATCGCTTGCTCTAATTCGTCGGGAGTATTTCCATGAATTGGGTAGGAAACTTCTAAGTCGTAAACGTAAAAACCGACCTTATCGGTTCCTATTCTTTCCCTTATCAACCGGTATAGCATTTTTAAATGGGTGTAATAATCCAATACATCTGTTGGTTTTTCTATATGCTCCAAAACTTCGTTGGAAAATCTAACAAAATCTTTAAGGTTTTTATCTTCTAAAAGTTTTTGGGCATTTTCGCAGGCCTTAAGAATGATAAGGATATTTTTATCATTACTGAAGGCTACTAAGGCTCCCGTGGAATCCATTTTTTACCTCCTTTTTGTTTTTCAAAAGTTTAAATCTATCCTTAAATAGTTAGCAAGTTTTTTCGAAAATACCTTCTATAGGTTATGGAAAAGAAAAAGTTCACCATTTGGGGAAGGAATCCCATTATAGAAGCCCTCCGTGCGGGTAGGAGTTTGGAGAAAATATTTGTAGCCCACGATAGCCATCCTCCTAAGGAGCTTTTGAGATTGGCGAAGCAAAAGGGGGTTAAGGTTCAAAGGGTTCCACGGAAAAAGGTAGAGGAGTTGGCGGGAACCAAAAAAACGCAGGGTGTGGTAGCTTTACTTTCTCCTGTTAGATATGTTGATGAAGAGCTCCTTTTTAAGGAAGTTATAGAAAAAAATTCCTTTTTTGTGGTTTTGGACCATATTACCGACCCTCAAAATGTGGGGAATATTATTAGAACTGCAGAACTCTTTGGCGCCGTAGGTATTCTCCTACCCAAGGATAGAAGCAGTCCCATTAATGAGACGGTTGTAAAAGCTTCTGCGGGAGCCATTTTTCATATCAAGCTTTCTAAAGTTCCTTCACTCCAAAGGGCTTTAAAAATCTTCAAGAAAATGGGAGGCTGGGTCGTAGCTGTGGAAACCGGCGGAAAAGATATTAGAGATATAGATTTCCCTTTTCCTTTGGCTGTGGTTGTCGGAGCCGAGGGAGAAGGTGTATCCAAAAGCGTTTTGGAAACTTCAGATATAGTTGCAACAATTCCTACTGTGGGAAAGGTTCCCTCTTTAAATGTGGGTTCCGCCACCGCCATAGCCTTGTGGGAGATAAACCGAAACCGCTTACCGAAAATAGAAAGTTAATGGTTAGGTTAATTTTTATTTCCCTCTTTTTGTTTTTTTTCTTCTCCTGCGCTCCAAAAAAGGAAAATTGCAGCGTTCCTTCTTACCTTAGGTCGGAAAATATTCCTCCTAACTTTAGTGGGAACCTATACATTTCAACCTTTTCGGTACCTTTTAAATATTTGGTTCTCCAAAACAGGATGATTTTTCCGCTTACCTACTTAGGTTTTATCTCCTATGAAGGAACAACTTTGAAGGTAGCCAAATACAAAATAGATTTTTTCCTGCCTTTGTGGAAAGTCTTAAAACACCGACTGGTGGACAAAAGTTGTTCTATAGAACCCTATAAGGGAGGATTTTTAATAACTTCCGAAACCGACAAAGGGGTAAAAATTTATTTAAGGACCGACAAAAGGTTCAAGCCTTTGGGGGCGGAAATTTGCTCTTTGGGTAGTTGCTACAGGGTTCACTACAAACATAGGGAGGTTCTAATAGAGAAGAAGTTCATAGATTTGGTTTTTGTTCTAAATCCTTCTCAATAAGGAACCATTTAATACCATCTTCAAGATATTCCTTTAAAACTTTAAAACCCATTTTTTGAAAAGCTTTTAGAGCTCCTTTGTGGGTATCCGCCCTTATAGGGCCTCCCGCCAAATTTTCCAAAGTTTCTATGAGTTTTTTTGCTACGCTCTTTTTACGGTATTCCGGTTTTACATATATGTCGTAAAGGTAGGTATGGTTCTTTTTACGGCGGGCGTATAGAAAACCTACGGGTTCGCCTTTTTCGTTTTTAGCTACAAGTAAATAAGAATTAGGCCAAGCTCTGTAATTTTTGTAGTAATCGACAGCTCTGTATCTATCCTGATAAATTTTTAGTCCTCTTTCCGCACTTCCGTAGATGGCTTCAAGCATTCCCTTAAGCATCGGGAAGAACTTTTCAAAATCTTCCATTTGGAGCCATCTTTTTACCTTTACCTTCATAGTTTTTTAAAACTTTTGACCATTTTGGGGTTTGTCCATTCAAGTTAAATACTCCTTCTATGCTCCAAAAGGTAATAGAAAAAGCAAATATCCTGCTAGAGGCGCTACCTTACATAAGAAAATTTCGCGGAAAAACCTTTGTAATCAAATATGGCGGTTCCGCTATGATTGATGAGAACCTTAGGGAGTCCTTTGCCCAAGATGTTCTCCTTTTAAAGTTTGTAGGAATCAATCCGGTAGTAGTCCACGGTGGGGGAAAGCATATAAACCAAATGTTGGAAAAACTTGGAATAGCTCCAGAATTTGTGGGAGGTATAAGAAAAACCACTAAAGAAGTTATGCATATAGTCGAAATGGTCCTCAGCGGAGATATAAACAAAGATATCGTTGCCCTTATCAATAAACATTCCGGGGAAAATATCTATGCGGTAGGCCTTTCTGGAAGGGACGGAAGACTCCTAAAAGCGCGAAAAATTGATAGAGATTACTTTATAAAAAAATTAGGTATAGAGCCGCCTTCGGCGGATATAGGTATGGTTGGAGAAATTGAACAGGTAAACACCGAACTTCTACTCACTCTTATAGCCCGCAACTATATACCGGTAATAGCTCCTATAGGGGTCGGTTCCAAAGGGGAAGCTTACAATATCAATGCCGATATTGCAGCCGCCGCTGTAGCGGCAGCTCTAAAGGCTGAAAAACTTATATACCTTACCGACACCGAAGGTGTTAAGGATAAAGAAGGGAACCTTATAAAAAAGCTCAAAGATGACCAAATTGAGAGATTAATTAAGAATGGAACTATAGCCGGCGGAATGATTCCAAAAGTCCGTTCCGCGGAAGAAGCGCTAAAATCGGGCGTTAAAAAGGTTCATATAGTCGATGGAAGATTACCTCACTCAATACTGCTTGAAATTTTTACCGACGAAGGGGTAGGTACCGAAATAACTTTGGTAGGAAATAGTCAAAATAAATAGCTTTTAAAGAAAATTTCTTAACTTCCCATGATTTTGAGCGATAGGGCTATAAGGAAACTTTTGGAGGAAGGAAAGTTAAAAATAGAACCTTTTTCGGAGGAACTAATTCAATGTTCCTCCCTCGATTTGAGGCTCGGATATCAGATAGCGCGTTATAAGGTTAAAGACTTTCTCGATGTTAAAAACTCTAATTGGGAAACACAGATAGAAACTATTACCGACGATGGTTTTTATATACAGCCCAAGGAGTTTGTTTTGGCCACCACCCTTGAATATATAGAGCTACCTGTAGACTTAACAGCTTTTGTTGAAGGACGAAGTTCTCTAGGACGGCTTGGTCTATTTATAGAAAATGCCGGTTGGGTCGATGCCGGTTTTAGAGGTCAACTTACCTTGGAACTGTTTAACGCAAATAGCTACCCGATTAAACTCTACCCGAAAATGAGAATATGCCAATTGGTATTTGCTAAACTTGATGGAAAACCGATAAATCCTTATAACGGTAAATATCAGGGACAGAGGGGGGTTGTTCCTTCAAAAATTTACCTAGACTACAACAACAAATAGGATTCAAATCCTTACAACCTCGATAACTTCGGGAAGGGAGGCAATATCCCTAATAACCCCCTTAAGGTGGTCGGAGTTTTTAAAGAGACCAACAATGTTGAGAAAAGCCCTATCCCCCCTCGAGGAGGTTTCGACCTTAACGATGTTGACCCCGTTTTGGGCAAAAATTCGACTTACGTCCGCCAAAAGGCCGGTGTAATCGTGGGCCACAACCTTTAAAGGAACGGGGAAGGTTCCCTGTTCCCTCCACCTAAGGGTAAAAACCTTTTCCGGAGCAACCCTTTCGAGGTTCTTTAAATTGGGACAACTTTTGGAGTGGATTACCAAACCTTTCCCCTTTTGGATAACCGCTTTCACCTCCTCGCCCGGCAGAGGGTGGCAACATTTAGCGATTGTGTATTTGATACCTTTAAGGTCTCCCCAATCTAAGACCCCTTCGGAGGTTGTTGAGGTTTGAGTTTCCTCCGTTTGTTTTTCTTCCTTTTTGCCTATCAACGAGAGGAGCCACTTTTCCGATAACTTTCCTTGGGCAAGTTGTATAAAAAGCTCCTTTTCGGTTTTTTTGGTTTTTTCCAAAATCTCCGATAGGTCGAGGTTATATTTTTCCGCCAAACGGTTCCAAATTTTTTGACCCCTTTCGAGGAGTGTTTTTTCCAGTTCCTTTTTAAGGAACTGTTTAATCCTCTGCCTTGCACGGGTGGTTTTCACAAATTTAAGCCACTCGGGGGAAGGGGTTTTATTCGGGGAGGTAATAATTTCCACCTTTTCGCCCGTTTTGAGTTGATAATCGAGAGGAACAATTCGCCCGTCCACTTTAGCCCCCACGCAGTGGTGGCCCAGCTCGGTATGGATTGCATAGGCAAAATCGACCGGTGTGGAGCCTTTCGGTAGTGCAATTACGTCCCCCTTCGGGGTATATACAAAGACCTCCTTTTCCAGCTCGTTCCGAAGCTTTTGGGTAAGCTCCTCATACTCCTTGGCGCTCTTGAAACTTTCAACCAGTTCCCGAAGGGCTTGGGTAATTCTCTCCTCCTCCGGCTTGGGCTTCCTACCCGCCTTGTAGGCCCAGTGGGCTGCCACACCCTTTTCCGCTATGTAGTGCATATCCCACGTTCTTATTTGAAACTCGACCCATCTCCCTTTTGGGCCCACAACGGTGGTATGGAGCGACTGGTAGAGGTTGGGTTTAGGCATACTGATGTAATCCTTAAATTTCCCCGCAACCGGTTTCCAAAGTTGGTGGACTATCCCCAAAACGGTATAGCATTGGGTCTTTGTATCGGTAATTACCCTAACACCCAAAATATCGTGGACCTCCTCGAGGGAAATCCCCTTTCTCTTGGTTTTTTCCCAGATACTGTAAAAGTGCTTAGAGCGGTACTTTACCGTTGCGGGTATTCCTTCCCTCTCCAGAGCCTCCTTTAGGGGGGGGATTATGTACTTTTTGAGATACTCCTCGAGTTCCTTCTTCGCCTTTCCTACGAAGGTTTTGACCCTTTCATACTCCTCCGGGTAGAGGTATTTAAAACTGAGGTCCTCCAGTTGGGATTTAATTTCCCACATACCCAAAAGGTGGGCCAAAGGAGCGTAAACCAAAAGGGTTTCCTTCGCTATACGTTTCCTCTTTTCGGGTCTAAATATTCCCAAACTCCTTAAGTTGTCAAGCCTATCGACCAACTTAACTATCAAGGTTCTAATATCCTTGGCGGTCGCCAGAAGGAGTTTTCTAAAATTTTCCGCACTAGCTTCGTTTTTCGAACGGAACTTATGCTTATCGAGCTTTGTTAAACCGTCTACAAGGTTGGCTATCTCCTCGCCAAATAATTCTTTTATCTCTTCAACCGTTGCATCGGTATCCTCCACCGTATCGTGCAAAACCCCCGCCACCACGGTTGGTATATCCATCCTCATTTTTGCCAATTGGAGCGCAACCCATAGGGGGTGAACTATGTAGGGCTCGCCCGTTTTCCTTTTTTGACCTTCGTGCTTTTTCTCCGCAAAATCTATAGCCTTTAAAACCAAAGGGTCGTTATCGGTTTCCTTCAAAAGTTCCTCTTTAAGTTCTTCCAAAGGGGGATAAAGGGACATAAAAGGTAATTTACAAAAAGCAGGTTTTAA
Organism: Aquificota bacterium; assembly: GCA_026987085.1. Lineage (GTDB taxonomy): Bacteria > Aquificota > Aquificia > Aquificales > QOAS01 > QOAS01. The sequence goes on from JALSNH010000140.1 coordinate 10,318, forward strand.
ATGTAGGCTTTTTTCTCAAAACGGGTTTATATCAAAGAGCCTAATAGTGTTGGTTGTTGTAATTCGGTCCAACATCGGGAGAGGAACCTTTAAAAACTCCGAAAGGAACTTGAGGGTATAAAACACGTAGGGGGGCATATTTTTTTTACCTCTTTTGGGAGCCGGAGCCAAGTAGGGACTGTCGGTTTCTACCAAAAGTCTTTCGAGTGGAATTTTTTTCACCAACTCTCTCAGATCGTTGGCATTTTTGTAGGTAACTATTCCCGAAAGGGAGATGTAAAAACCCAAATCGAGGGCACCTTTGAGGAGGATTTCCCCACCCGTAAAGCAGTGGATAACCCCCCTTTCTACACCCGCGTTTTTTAAAATTGCAACCGTATCTTCGTCCGCCTCACGGGAGTGAACTACCACAGGAAGGTCGAGCTCCTTGGCAAGCTGGAGCTGTTTTTCAAAAACCTTCCATTGGTTCTCCTTAGTTGCGTAGTCCCTATAGTAGTCAAGACCGCATTCGCCGACCGCAACTACCTTATCATCGTTGTTTTGAATAATCTCTTTGAGTTGCTCTATATGGCTGTCGTTAACTTTATCCGCCTCGTA
>JALSNH010000141.1 GCA_026987085.1 Aquificota bacterium
AAGCCGCTTTTGGAGAGGGGTTTAAAAGGTAAGGAACTTGGCAAGGAGATAGAAAGGTTAAAAATCCAAATGTTGGACGAAAAATTAAAAGGCCGTTTTGAGGATATTTTAAAAAGCTAAACCTCTAAAGGTTTCCTCTTTCAAAAAATTTTTAAACTGATGGAGGAAACCTATACTGTAGACCTGCAAGGTTTAAAAGAACTGGCACATAAGTTGGCGGAAAACTTAAAAGGAAATGAGGTTATCTTTCTCAAAGGAGATTTAGGGGCAGGAAAAACGACCTTTGTTAGGTATCTTGTTGAAGCACTGCAACCTGAAGAGGGAACTGTTGTAAGAAGTCCAACATTTGCGGTGCTGAACGAATACAGAACCCAAAAAGGGAATGTATATCACGCCGACCTTTACAGGGTAAAAAACTTTGACTTTACCGATTATGTTGGGAACGGAATCCTACTCATCGAATGGGCGGACTATTTGAAAGATTTAAAACCGGACTTGGTTATCGAATTTAAAGTTTTGGACGAAAATAGGAGAAAGGTAAAAATTCGAACCGCCGAAGGTTAGCTTTCCAAAAGGATCTCGCAAAGTTTGTCTGCCAATTCCAACAGTTGGTTGGAGTGTTCGACTTTTTCAACCCATTTGGGAGGAAAAATCTCAATGCCCCAATAAGCTCCAATCCAAGCTCCTACAAGGAAACCGATAGCTGCAGTTGCTCCACCATATTCGCCGTAAGCATTTATCGCATTTAAAAAAGCCCTTTGAGGGTAAGAAATATCCTTTAAAAACAGATAAAGCGAAAGGGGAAGGCTTTCCCAAATATACTCACCATTCCCGAAAAACTTGATGGCCTCCTCCAATTTTAGTTCCTTTTTCAAAGCCTCCTTCACTTTTTCCAGATATTTTGTTCCTATACTAAGATTGGGGCAGGATTGGGATAGCTCCTCTAAGAATCTGAACTTTTCCTCCTTTTCGGAAAGGTCAAATTCACCCTCTATTAAAAGGGAGGTTGCAGCTCCTATTATTTGAGCTCCTTCATCGGAATCTTTACCTTTAACAAAAACGGCAGCCGCTATTCTTGCCGCTTCGGCGGCTAAAAAAGGGTCGTTGTAATGAAACATGCCCAAAGCTACCGTATGCAAAACGGTATCTATGGAACTACTTTTTTGATAGACCTCCTCCAAAGCTTCTCCCAAACTTAAAGCTCTTAAAGTGTTCAAAACTGTGGGGTTCAGATATTTATGAACTTCCGTCTCCGAAAGCCATTTAATTACCCTCCAAACGAAATCGTAAGGGTCAAATTTCTTGTTTTCCACAAGACTTTCCAAAAGTAGCCTCAAAAGTTCAACCTCGGCGGGAACTTCCTCCGGTAAAAGGAAGTCGTAGGGGGTGGAGGGATGAGGTCTAATAAAATCGGTAATAGGTTTACCGTAAAAATTAGAAACTTCCGTTTTTGGGATATTATGCACCGTTTTCCCTAGGGCTGCGCCTACAGCGGCCCCTATGGCGGTTCCTTCAAATTTTGAACGAAGTTCCTCGTTTGCAACCATTCTCTGTTTTAATTAAAACTTCAAACCGATAAATGAAGGGAATATTAAGAAAAGCAAAACCTAAAGATGTTGTAAAAATTCACTCGCTAATAAACGAATTTGCAAAGGAAGGTCTACTATTACCGGTAAGTTTAAACTCTCTTTACGACCGTATAAGGGATTTTTGGATTTTTGAAACAGAAGATGGAAGGTTAATAGGTTGCGCCGCCCTTCATATCACTTGGGAAAACCTGGCCGAAATTAGGAGCCTTGCCGTTGAGAAAAACTTTCAAGGTAAAGGTTTTGGTAAAAAACTTGTTGAGGTTTGCTTAAAGGAGGCAAAAGAACTCGAAATGGAAAAGGTGTTTGTTTTAACCTACCAGGTGGACTTTTTTAAAAAACTCGGTTTTAGGGAAATTGATAAATCTCTTTTACCTCACAAGGTTTGGACAGATTGTATCAATTGCTCCAAGTTTCCCAATTGCGATGAAACGGCAATGGTCAAGGAAATTTAAAAATTTATTTTTCGTAAATAAAAATAATATTGGTTTTCGTTCCGTTATTTCTACTCACTACCACCTTTACAGTGTAAATGGTATCTCCGTATGTATCCGTGCAGTTTCTCAAAAGGTAAGCTTGATAAGATAGATTGCTAGCTTTTAGAGCTTGAACGATATTGGAAGGAATTTTTATCAGGCAGGCAGAAGAGGTGTCATTGCATCCGACGGTGCAATTATTAGTTTCCGGAGCTCCATAATTTTCAATTTCATTGATAATTTCGTAAGATACACTTTCGGCAGCTTCACGTGTGGTTTTGTATACCTTTAAGTTTCCCGATGTTTGTATAGAGCCGACGGTGAGATATCCTACCAATGCTATAGCTAGTGAAATGATTATCATCAAAAGGATGACGGAAACTAAAGATATCCCCTTTTTGGAAAGCGTTTTAAGCATCTAAAACTAAATAATAACTTTGACCGATGGTTGAAAAGAAAGTTTTTCTCCCATTCATAGACAATCTTTGCAAAAGGAACTTTATAAGTTTAAGTAAAAGTCAGCTTAACCTTTTCTGGATTTACTATAAAGAACTCCTTAGATGGAATAAAGTTCACAACCTTACATCTATAAAAGATTGGAAGGAAATTGTAAAAAGACACTTTTGC
>JALSNH010000142.1 GCA_026987085.1 Aquificota bacterium
TCCTTGCTTTTTATTGTCCAGAAATTAATTTTCTATATATGGAAAAATTAACACCCCAACTTAAGGAACTTGAAGAAAAAATCAAAGAACTTAAGGAGAAAGCTCCTCAGGAAATTCTTCCCAAAATAGAGGAAATCGAAAGAAATCTAAGCTCCTTCAAAGGGAATTTGCAAAAAAGAATAGAGGAACTTAAAGAGGAAAAGGAAAAACTCAAACATTCTATGGAGGAGAAATTAAAAGTTCTTGAAGAGGAATTAAATACTTTAAAAACCAAATTGGGTGAGGTAGAAAACACATTGGCCGAAAAGGCAAAAGAGGTTGAACCTGTTGTTGAAGGTGTAAAAAATTTCCTGGAAAAGGCTATAAAAGTTTCTATTGCAGCTATAGAGGGTGCTATAGAAAGCGCCAAAAAGGCACTCCAAGAGGAAAAAGAGAAATAATCTCCTCCAAAAGTCTATTTAATTTAATTTCCCCACTTTGTGGAAATTTTTAACCAGAAACCTTAAAAGGGTTATCCACATTTGAACTACCTTAGGAACAATAATGGAAGGTGTATCCAGAGAAGTATGCCTATAAGGAAATGGATGGGAGGCAAAAAATAGTGTTTTGGCTCCCCTCTTTCTAAAGGGAATGTGGTCGGAACGCCCACTTCTTCCGTAGCTAAAAGTGAAAAACTGTCTTATACGCAAGAAATTTAAAAGCTTTTCTACCATATTTGCCAAATAGTTAGAGGCTTTTCCTTCACTATCTCCAACCAAAATAGCCGGATTATGCCAACCTACAGTATCAACACTGATGACATAGGAGCTAGCTAATTCCTTTAAAGGAAGGTTTTGAACAAAGTATTCTGCTCCTTTTAAGCCAAATTCTTCCGCATCTGTGAATAGCAAACGGATTCTGTAAGGTCTAAGTTTTTTATCGTTTGCAAGCTCGGAAGCAAGTAAAAGAAGCAAAGCAACCGATAAAGCATTATCTACGGCTCCTTTGGTATAGTGTTTGGTATCGTAGTGGGCTATCAAAGTTAATATGTGTGGTTTATCCAAAGCTCCAAAGTCTATCCAGATATTCTCTCCCTTAACCTTAACCTTCTTAAGGTCGCTTTGAATTTTAACCACTGAAGGAAGATAAACCAGATCACTCCTTTTAATGGAAACGACGGGTAATAAGCCCACCGAAAGACCTGCAAAATAATCATCTACCTCTTCGCGATATATGAGAATTCCCTTTGCACCTTTTTGGTACAAAAGCTTCTCCTTAAGAGAAAAGGGATGTTTACCTTCCCTTAAAAGGACTATTTTTCCTTTTACATCACACTTTAAAAGTTCGGTAGGTGTTCCGAAACCACAATCGATGAGAGGAGCTTCAATATTTCCTTTTTTAGAATTGGCGTAAGGAAGACCTTTAAAGGAAGCTAGATCCATATAAACTTTTGACCATAAAGGTTGAAAAAGCTCGAACTCAAACTGCTGAGAGTTGTAGTTTCCCAATTTTTTCAAAAAATTTTTAATAAATACTCTCGTGTTTTCATGGTGCTCGCTACCGGGAAATCTATTTTCTAAAGAAAAATACTCGGCAAGTTTTAAAACAAAAGAAAGTCTGGAATTTTCAAAGGTTGTATTCATAACTAATAAACCGGTGTAAGGAAATTTTTATACTTTTCAACTTTTCCTCTAACGGCATCGAAAAACAGTTTTTGAACTTGCTTAGTAATAGTTCCTACCTTTCCATCTCCTATAGGTCTGTTATCTATCTCCACTATGGGAGTAACCTCTGCAGCGGTTCCGGTCATAAATACCTCGTCGGCTATGTAAAGTTCACTTCTGGCCACCGGACGTTCAATCACTTCGATATTTAGATCCTCTTTTAATATTCGAATAACCAAATTGCGGGTTATACCTTCCAAAATATGCTCGTTGAGACCTGGAGTTATTACTTTGCCGTTGCGAACGAGGAAGATATTTTCACCGCTACCTTCCGCAACATAACCGTTGGCGTTGAGCATTATTGCCTCATCGTAGCCGGCCATTAGAGCTTCGGTTTTTGCTAGTGCACTGTTAACGTAGGCTCCCGCAATTTTGTAGCGGGAGGGAATGGAATTATCGTCGTTTCTAATCCAGGAAGAGACTTTCGCACTAATACCCTTTTCCGGATCCAAATATGCACCAAACGGGTACAGGTAAATAGCTATCTCCGGTGTGTATCCGATTAATTTGGGAGTTAGCTTTAAGTCTTTAAAGTAAACAATAGGCCTTATATAGATATCCTCTTTAACCTCGCACTTTTTAAGGAGCTCTTTGGTAATTTCCACCAGTTGGTCGGCAGTGTAAGGAATTTCCATAAACATTGCGCGGGCATTTTTTAAAAGTCTTTCGTAATGTTCTTTACCTGCCAAAATGTAGAGTTGTTCCTCCTCTTGGTTCCAGTAAGCCCTTATACCTTCAAAGACGGCTGTTCCATAGTGGAATGAGTTGGTTTTTATGCTTATTTTGGCCTCTTCTATGGGAACTATTTTTCCTTCAAAAAAGGCAAATTCCTTTTTCACCTCAAACCCTCCAAAGGGTGTTTAGTTTACTTCCTAATTTAAGTTTTATTTAACATTCACAAAAACTTTTGGGCCGGTACTTTAAAACCGTTTTATGCCTATTCGAATAAATTTTTCTACAACATTTGCATAGGTTCTTTT
>JALSNH010000143.1 GCA_026987085.1 Aquificota bacterium
TCGTAGAGGTAGGATTTTTGATAGGCTGCTTTAATTTCTTTGTATGTTAAAGAAAATGCAGCTGAAGATAGAAAAAAAAGCGAAATGGTAAAAAAAGTTTTAACTAATTTCATAATTTTTAAAAGCTATATCCGACCGAAAGGGTTGAGGTAAAAACGCCAACATCTTTGCCTGTTTCAAGTTCTTTATATTGGCTTAAACCCAACTGCAGTTGAACAGAAATCTTCCTATTCAAATAATACCTACCTTTTAAGTTAATACCGTATTTATATCTCTCCTTAAGATTGTAAACAACAAAACCACCATTATCAACCATTAAAACTCTTTGCCCTAACCATAGAGAACCACCAATGCTATACTTGGGAGTAAAGTAGGTAATTCCACCCTGAATGGAAAGGTAATTTTTCTTTGTTGTTCCTATATTTTGAGGATTCGAAATATTTATCCAAGTGGCGTCCAAGGAATAATAAAAACCTCTATAATAGTCCAACCATCTATAAAAACCTACATGAGGTCTAAATTCCTTTACCGAAACCTTATAGCGATAGCTTGAATAGGAAGCGAATAACCCGTAATTGTAAGCGTACCTTTTAATATTTCCTATATCCGCAAAATAAATATTTCCATCTTTTGAAACATCGGTATTAGGGCTAGCTATATAGTGGTATCCTACTTTAAAGTACAAAGGAAACAGTTGATAGTTGGTATAGGAGATAGTGTAATCATTTTCATTCCAATTAGAGAGATTATTTTTATAATTCAAGTGAGTATAAGCGTAAGCTCCTTCAAAAACATGTAAGCCGTTTTGAAGGGATAGGAAACCATATAAAGTGGTTGAATAACCATCTTTCTTAATTTTGCTATTACTATAGTTGATATAAGTAAAAAAAGGTTCTATGTAAACGCTTATAGGCTGGCTGTAAGCTGTTAAAGCCCCTGCAGTTAACATTCCAAGTAGCAATTTTTTTCCCATAACTTAGTTAATTTTTAACAGAATTTTTATTTTTCCTATGAAAGTGGAATTTCTAAAAAGTGTATACCAACTTAAGGACCTTCCTCCTATAACCGAAAACCGAAAAGAGGTTGTATTTGTAGGTCGCTCCAATGTAGGTAAATCATCGCTTTTAAACCTTTTAACGGGAAGAAATATAGCTAAGGTAGGAAAAACTCCCGGTAGAACGAGGGCTATCAATTACTTTAAATGGGACTATAACGAATTGAAAAGCTTTTTAGTGGACCTACCGGGCTACGGTTTTGCAAAAGGCGATAAAAGGGAGATAGAAAACTGGAAAAGGTTAATAGAGGGATATTTCAACCGACGCAGGGAAAATATAGGCCTTGTCCTCGTTTTGATAGATGCGAAGGTGGGCCCTACGGGGGACGATAAAAAAATGATTCAATGGTTGGATTATCTTGGAATTCCTTATATCGTAGTTCTAACAAAAATTGATAAGGCAAAACAGAAGGAGATTTCTTCCACATTAAAAAAATTGAAAGAGTTAGGTGTTGAAACTTTAGTCCAAACCTCCTCAAAGGAGAAAAAAGGTAAAGAGCAACTTTTAAAGGTTATATGGAATTACCTTAAAGAGGAACCGAACAAAACTAATTCTTAACCTGGAAGTAAAAAGTTCCAAACCTTTTATGGTTCTTTATGTCTCGTAGAAAAACCACAAACCGGGATTCAGAACCTTTATATAACTCGACCTTTTTAACAACTTTCCAACCTTTTAAAGGTTTTTCCGCAAACAATAAAACCTTTTTGGTTTTTAGTTTTGAAAGCTCATCAATGGAGTGGAGCTTATATACCTTTCCTCTCCAATAGAAGGGAAAATTGTGAAAGTAAAAACCTAAAGTAGCAAGTTGGTAATTCGGAAACTCCCTTTTGAGTTCGGTCAAAACTTCCTTATAGGGTCTATACTTTTCTACCATCGGGAGAATGGAGAAAACAAATAGAAACATTAGAGGCACCGTGGCAACAGCCAGTCTGTAGAACTTCAACCTGTCCAATGCCAATAAAAGTGCTGCAGTTAATAAAATGAATATCCAGAGTTCAAAGGAGCTATAGAGGTTGAAGTAATACGCTACTGCGACTGTTGCACCCAGCATTAAAATTGAGCTAAAAGTGATAATAAAGTCAACAACCTTATGGTCAACTCTTTCCAGACGGGCGGTTAAAATTGCCATTGCGGGAAAGGCAGGCAGTATGTAAACCGGAATTTTACCTTTGGCTAAAGTAAAAATGCCCAAAACGGTTATAAACCACGCAAGTGGGAATAAAAGTTCCTCCAACCTTTTTAGCCTTAACAACAATCCCGGAAGGGAATAGTAGAAAAGTAATGAATAGGGTAGAAAAGCCCAGAGAATAACTAAAAAGTAAAAGCTAAAATTCCAACCTTTATTTGGATTTAAAGCTCTGTGAATGACCTCCGATTGGAAAACTTTTACAAATAGTTCTCCATAGTGGAGGTAGGCGTATAAATACCACGCCAAAATGGGAAGGGCAGCTATTAGGGAAACTGCAAAAGGAAGAATAAGTCTTTTTCCAACCTCAAAAGGCTTTTTAAAAATCAACTTTTCCAAGAGGAGGTATAGAATTAAAGTTCCCCAGTAGATGGCCAGAAATGGTATCCCTTTCGTTAACAGGGCTAGAGATAGGAAAA
>JALSNH010000144.1 GCA_026987085.1 Aquificota bacterium
GAATTTTTGAAACAGCTCGGTTTGGAAGATAAAAAAGTTCTCGTTGTAATACCGGAAAAAGATGAAAACATTCAAAAATCCTTTAGAAATCTTCCCAAAGCTATAGTGCTTCCGGCGGAAGGGCTAAACGTTTACGACATCCTCTGGGCCAACCATATCGTTATCACCGAAAGTGCCCTTAAAAAGATTGAGGAAAGGCTCTCCAAATAAAGGAGGATTAGACAATGGCCGAAAAGAAAGAGGTTAAACTTATCGGCGGTAAGCACCCCGCCGATATTTTGATACGTCCTATTTTGACCGAAAAGGCGGTAAGACTTAACGAGGACTACGGAAAACTCGTTTTTGAAGTTCACCCCAAGGCTACCAAACCGGAAATCAAAAAGGCTGTAGAAATGGTTTTCGGTGTCAAGGTTAAAAAGGTAAACACAATGATTGTTAAACCGAAAAGAAAGAGGGTTCTCACCAAAAAAGGAAGACTTTACGGAGAAACCAGGCAGTGGAAAAAAGCTATAGTAACCCTCGAAAAGGGTCAAACAATAGATTTGACCTCTATAGAGCTTTAATTCTAAAATAGTTTCGATTGAGGTGAAAAAATGGGTGTTAGGAAACTTAAGCCCGTAACCAACGGGCAACGACACGCAGTATTATACGACTTTGAAGAGATAAAAAAATTAGTAAGAAAGGGAAAAAAGTGGGAAGTCGTTAAAAGAAACGATGTAGAACCCGAATGGAGCCTCGTAGTTTGGCATAAGAGGGCTAAAGGTCGTTCTCCCCAGCAGGGAAAGATAACCACCCGAGGTCGCGGTGGCGGACATAAAAGACTTTACAGAATTGTAGACTTTAAAAGGGACAAATCGGGTATTCCTGCAAAAGTAGTTTCTATCGAATACGACCCCAACAGAAGTGCAAGGATTTGTCTTCTCCACTACGCGGACGGTGAAAAGCGTTATATCATTTGGCCCGAAGGGGTCGAACTCGGTGATACCGTAATGTCCGTTACTTGGGAAGATGCCGAAAAGGGTGCACCCATTCCCGAAATAAAGCCCGGCAACGCTATGCCCCTTAAATACATTCCCGTAGGTACCTTTATCCACAATATCGAGCTCACCCCCGGCAAAGGAGGTCAGCTCGTCAGGGCGGCAGGTTTGGCAGCCCAGGTTATGGGTAAAGACGACAAATATGCCCAAATTAGGCTCCCTTCGGGCGAGGTTCGTTTGGTAAACCTCAAATGCATGGCAACCATCGGTAGGGTGGGCCTTGCCGAACACGAGCTCGTTAAACTCGGTAAAGCCGGAAGGGCAAGGTGGCTCGGTTGGAGACCTATTACCCGTGGTACCGCAATGAACCCGGTTGACCACCCTCACGGTGGTGGTGAAGGTAGAACCAGAGGTAAACATCCCGAATCTCCTTGGGGTTGGAAAACCAAAGGATACAAAACCAGAAGGGGAAGGAAATACAGCGACCGCTTTATTGTTACCCGCCGCGATGGCACCACATTGAGATAAGGGGCTTTTCCCCTTTAGGTTTGTTTTTATAGGAGGAAAAAGATGGGTTTTAAAGGCGCTTGGGCAAAAAGGAATAAATACCTATATGGAGATAATCCGGAGAGGGCCAAAGAGGTATTTACCCAGCTTTTAAGACTTCAAAGGAAATTGGCCGAAGCCCACAAAAAGTTAAAAAGGGCTATAGACGTTTTACCTAAAGATTTAAGATACGAAGCCGTTCACGCACCCGAAGTTTTGAAGCAGTATAAAGCCAATTTGCTTGAGCAACTCGGCTCGTTGGAAGGCGAAGAGAAACATAAAGCGGACCTTTTAATTCAAAAAATTGAACAGTTTGAAAAGGCCAGGGAACGCTACTTCAAAGTAAGGGAAGAGCTAAGGAAACTTTTAAAGGGCAAGGCTTACTGCGAACCCAAATTGATGCTCCGCATCTTGCACCAAAAGGAAACCGGAGATAGGAAAGTTATTAAGACCTACTCCCGCGATAGCACAATCTATCCCGAATTTGTAGGGCATACAATAGCGGTTCACAACGGTAAAACCTTCGTTCCCGTATATGTAACTCAAGAAATGGTAGGCCATAAATTGGGTGAATTTGCACCTACCAGAACCTTTAGGGGCCACCCCGATAAATCGGCGAAAGTTGTTAAGAAAAAATAAGGTGAGGTAGAGAGAGATGGCTAAAAGACCGAGAAATATCGGCGGAACCGGAGAAAAAGAAGCAAGAGCTATTTTGAGATACGCCCATATAAGCGATACTAAGGCCCGTCAAGTTTTAAGAATGATAAAAGGCATGCCGGCCGCCGAAGCCCTATATCAGCTTAAGTTCACCAATAAAAGGGCGGCCAGAATTATTGAAAAGCTTTTAAAGAGCGCAATAGCTAACGCCGAACAAAAAGGCTTGGATGTTGAAAAGCTCTACGTTAAAAACGCTTTTTCCGATAGAGGGCCAATCTTTAAAAAGTGGATGCCCAGAGCTTACGGAAGGGCAACCCCTCTTAGAAAGAGACTTAGCCATATCACCATAATATTGGAAGAGAGACAAGAGGAGGAGGCTAAATAATGGGTCAGAAGACACATCCGATAGGTTTTAGACTTGGATACACCAAAGATTGGTTTTCAAAATGGTATGCCAACAAGTTCGATTATCC
>JALSNH010000145.1 GCA_026987085.1 Aquificota bacterium
TTTCAACATAATCGATAAATACCGGAATATCGTTTCCTACCGGGCATCCCGCCTTACACCTTTTGTCGTAGTCCCTGCAGAAGATACACCTATCGCTCTCATCCAAAACTTGGTTGACCGTATAACCGAGGTCGTATTCCTTAAAAGTTTTTTTACGCTCCTCCGCCGGCAAAAGGCAGGTTTCATTTCTATCGAGCCACCTAATGGCCATTTTTAAAAACCTCCTTAGGTAGTTTTTAAAAGGTTTCTCTCACCCAAATAGGTTTTAAAACGTTCAAAAATCTCCAAAAGAAGTTCGCTCTTATTTAAGGCCTCTTTGAGGTCTTCAATAATTTTTTCCGTCTCCCAAGGGTAGGTACAGGTCATTTTGTTTCTTAACGCCCTAAGTTGAAACCACTCTTCACTTGAAACCAATCCAAGTTTTTCTAATCTATTTAACCAGTCCAAAAAGGGTTGGTTCTCTATATCCTCACCGAGCACCTTTAAAGTGAGTGGAAAAAGTTTTTTCCCCAAAGCGTCTTGGAACTTTGTAAACCTGAAAATGAAAGAATCTATCACCGCTACCTTTTGAGGGTCTTCGAAAAGCTCCTCACTAATTTCTCCCCATTCCTCTATCTGCTTTTTTGCAAAGAGCATCCTCGCCTTGTGTTTTTCCAGTTCCTCTATTACCTTTTGAAGGTTCCTTAACATAACCTCACACCTTTGGTTTTTGCCTCTATAGCTATCTCCGATGTTGAGCCAAACTTTTCAACCACAACATCTATCTTTTGCTCCCCTATCCTCATGTAGAGTTTGGCTAAAAATTTGACCACCTTTTGAGTTTTGTAGCCTTCCCCTGTTTCCAGATAGAGGTCTATATCCCCTCCCCTCCTATTTAGGTCAGTTCTGGAACCGAACAACCAGAGTTTTACCGAGTTTCCGAAAACCTCTTTTGCAGTTTTCACAATCTCCTCCACCCACCCTTTGGGGAGACGGACTCTGTTTATTGTTCCTTTTTTTGTTGCTGCTTTTTTCTCTTTAACCTCGGTAAGAGCTTGTTAACAAAGTATTCGAGGTTTTCCTTTTCAAGGTCCCAATAGTAGCCACTTCTGAAGGCGACATTCTTCCAATCAACCGCATTTCCGTCGAGGTAAGGTCCTTCTAAGCAGTTTTGGACCATTTTGTCGCCAACTTTCACCCTGCAGGTTAAGCAAAGTCCGCTGGTGCAGAGCATCATCGAAGCAACGAGCGAGATATTTTTAATGCCCTTCTCTTTGGTAGCCTCGGCGAGTATCTCACCCTGACCGGTTCCACCGGCGTAAACTACGAGGTCGGGAGTTCCCTTTTCGTTAATAAAGTCCTCAAGTGCTTGAATTACACCGCCCTCTCTGCCGTATTCGTCATCTTCGGTGTAAACGGAGACCTTTTCTTCTCCAAAGAGCTCCTTGTACTCCTTTTCGCAGTAGATGTTTTCCCTGCTGCCGCCTACGATAGCGATGTAAACGTCATTACCCGCATCGGCCAAAGCTTTAGCTATAGGGTAGTTGGCCCCCGCCCCCCAACCGTGGCCGATAACAAGGACGGTTCCATATTTTTCCACAGGGAAAGGATTACCATTAGGACCTTCCACGTTAAAAAACTCGTCCCCTTCCTCAAAAAGTTCAACGAGTTCTACCGTTGCCCTATTGTAGGCCTCTACAAGAATGGAAAAGGTTCCCTTTTGAGGATTTATTTCCACAATCTGCATCGGTTGGCGGGGACTTAGCTCGGTAGCTTGGAAGGTAACAAACTGGCCAGCTTTGGCCTTATTTGCCACCAAAGGGTGGTAGATTTCCAAAAAGTACCCTCTTGGGGAAACCTGTTTTTTCGATACCAATTTGGGTTTATCTAGCAGCTCCAACACTTTGGCGGTCATTAACTATCCTCCCTTCTTGAGTTTTTGTTAAATGATAACAAAAAGGTAGAATAGGAAATCAAAACAGATAGGAATATACCCCTTTTTGGAAAACCTTACCTTTTATAGAAAATTTGCGGGCTAAAACCCTATTATGAAGTGATACAAACCCACTCCGAAGCTCCGTATCTTTGATGCAAGGTAGTTTGCTTTTATATTTTATTCTCTTAATACAGAATTCTTTTGTGCTATGGCTTTCCGAAGCTTGTGGCAAATTTCTAAAAATTCCTTAATTGCGAATATAAAAAATATAGCCCGCTTCGCGGGAAAAAAAATTATCGCTGTAGTAAAAGCAAACGCTTACGGCCATGGAGCTAAAGAGGTTGCACATCTGTTGGAACCTTTGAAAGAGATTGAGTTTTTCGCCGTAGCCACACCCGAAGAGGGAGCCAAACTTCGGAAAGCCGGTATTAGAAAACCCATTTTAGTTCTATTTGGCTTTTTGCCTTGGGAGGTACCTTTACTAAAAATCTATAGGCTCACACCGGTGGTGGGAAATTTTAAAGAACTGAGGTTGGTATTGAATTTAAAGATTCCTTACCATCTCAACATCGATACAGGTATGGGAAGGTGCGGCTTTTTGGTTCCCCCCTACGAACTTCTAAAAAGATTTCCACCTGAAGGGGTTATGAGCCATTTTCCCTCCGCCGATATAGATAGAACATTTACTGAAAACCAAATAAGGGAGTTTTACAAATTAACCCTCCCTTTAAGAGGGATTAAATACCTACACATTCAAAACTCCGCCGGTTTGGTTTATAAAGCTTTTTACACCAACCTTGTTAGGGTAGGTCTTGCAATTTATGGGGAGTATTCCTCTCCCCTTCTAAAAGAAAAGGGTTTGAAGCTATTCTTTCCTTCCGAGGTAAGTTCCCCAATTCTAACCGTTAAAAGACTCCCTAAGGGAAGTTGTATCTCTTACGGTTGCAGATATAAATTGAAAAAAGCTTCGTGGATAGGAATTATTCCCTTCGGCTACGCCGATGGGCTAAATAGAAAATTTTCCAACCGTTTAAAGGTCTTTTATAAAGAAAAAAGCTTTCCTATCGTGGGAAACATAACAATGGACCTTTCGGTGGTCAATTTTGGAAATAATAAACCATCGGAAGGAGAGAGGGTCATTTTGATCGATAGAAGGCAAAAATTTAGCGATTTGGCCTCCCTTATTGGAACCATTCCTTACGAAATTATGACCTCCATAGGGGAAAGGGTGAAGAGAATTTTTCGTTAAATGGATCTTTCTTTTTTCAAAACCGCTAGGGTATTTTTAAGATTAAAAGGAAACCTAAAAGCGGTTAGACATCCATCTATTCCCTCTTTAGAGGATTTTGTAGGATTTGAACGGCAAAAGGAACTTTTAAAAAAAAATACCTTAGCCCTTTTGAAAGGTGAAGCTTTTAACGATATCCTCCTGTGGGGTAAAAGGGGAACGGGAAAGAGTTCCTTGGTTCGGGCAATGTTAAATCTCTCTCCGGAGCTAAAACTTTTACAGGTAGACAGAGAAGAAGTAGATTTTCTCTTTGATTTCCTAGATGCAGCCCACGATTTGGAGAATTTGAAATTTATAATCCTCCTAGAGGATTTAACGTTTGACCGTTCCGAGGAAAGGTCTATAAGACTCTTGAAAACCCTTTTGGATGGTTCGGTTATAAAAAGACCTAATAATGTAGTATTTTACGCAACCTCCAACTTGAGGAACCTAACTTTAAAACCCGATGAAAACACCTCCAATCGCGAACTGGAAGAGGAACTTTTCTCCTTGGTAGACCGTTTTGGATTAAGATTGGGATTTAACAATTTTTCCAAGGAGGACTATCTAAAGGCTGTAAAGCTACATCTTGAAAAATTTGGGGTCAAATTTAGCCCGGCGATAAAAAAGGCCTCTTTAGAGTTTGCTGCCGAACGAGGTTTTTCGGGAAGGGTAGCTATCCACTTTGTCAAATTTTGGTTATCAACCGTTAAAAGGTAGAAGGTATGCTTCAATAACCACCATGGGGCGGATAGAAAAGGTAAGTCCTTTCATAGTTATGGAGATTCTCGAAAAGGCTAAAGAACTAGAAAAAAAAGGAAGAGATATAGTCCATATGGAAATAGGGGAACCCGACCTGCCCCCCTCCCCAAGGGTGTTGGAAAAGATTGAAAAGGTAAAAAAAGAGGCCAACCACTATACCCCCTCTTTAGGAATTTGGGAACTGCGGGAAGAGATAGCTTACTATTACTGGAGGAAATATAGGGTCTATATATCTCCCGAAAGAATTTTAATAACCACCGGAACGAGCGGAGCGTTTTCCCTTATATTTTCCGCCCTCTTTGAACCGGGTGAAGGTATTGTTTTCACCGACCCAGGGTATCCCTGTTATAAAAACTTTGCACAGATTTACTGTTTGGAACCATTCACGGTACAAATAGATAACTCAACCAACTATGAGTTGAGAAGTTTTCACCTTGAAGAGTTAAAAGGTTATACGGAACACTATAAAGGATTTTTAATAACCTCCCCTTCCAACCCAGTCGGGAATATTTATTCAAAATCTACCCTAAAGGAGTTGGCCAACTATGCGGAGAAGGAGGATTTACTTTTTATCTCCGATGAAATTTACCATGGTTTAAATTACGAAAAGGAAGTTCATACCGCCTTGGAATTTACCGACAAGGCTATAGTGGTAAACGGTTTTTCCAAATATTTCTGTATGCCCGGTTTTAGATTAGGATGGGTTATCGTTCCCAAAAAATATGTCCGCCCTATGCAGATAATTGCCCAAAATCTATTCATATCCCCTCCAACCTTAAGTCAGCTGGTGGCTATTGAAGCTTTAAGGGACGATACCTATTTAAAAAAGGTAAGAAACACTTTCAAAGAAAGAAGGGATTACTTATATAGCGAGCTAAGTAAGCTATTTAAAATAGAAACCCCACCCGAAGGGGCCTTTTATATTTGGGCAAATATAGAAAAGTATTCAAAAAACAGTTTAAAGTTTGCTAAAGATTTATTGGAAAAGGCGGGAGTGGCGGTCACCCCCGGTGTGGACTTTGGTGAAAACAAAACCAACCTTTACATCCGCTTTGCTTATACCGCCTCCTTAGATAGGTTGAAAGAGGGAGTTGAACGCATTAAAAGGTTTTTAGAAAACTATTGAGCCTCCAAATGTTTTTTTAAAGCCTCTATCTCCTTCCAAAGGAGATCCCTTTCCTTTTCAAGGACCTCTATTCGTTTTAAAAGTTCTTTTCTTTCCTCCCGGAGTAATTTTATAAGGTCAAAAAGTTGATCCAACATTTTCTGTTGATTTTCAATCTGCACCCAAATTTCGGTATGAACCTTTTCTATTTTTATCAACCTTTTACGGTTCTCTTCATTGTAATAATCCCTGTCGTAGATACTCATAGGAGATTAAATTATTAGGCCTTTTCAGGTAGGTCGATTTCAAAAATCTTCTCTTTCGAAGTTTCACCTTTAATCAATTTCACCCTCGATTTGGGAATTTTAAAAAATTCCGCCAAAAGTTCTCTTATTTTTTCATTTGCCCGACCTTTTTCCGGGGGAGCATTTACTCTAACCTCGTAGAGGTTATTTTCAATGCGCTTTACTCCCTCTTTTTTCGATTTAGGCTTGGCTTTAACTTTTATAAGCATTATTAAATAATTAATTAAAGGCAGTGCAAAGCGAAAATTATTTTTTCAATAAACCGAGTTCTTTAAGAATTCTTTCAACGTGCCCTTTTGCTCTTACATTTCTCCACGCCTTTTTAATAACACCGTCCTCTATATAAAAGGTACTTCTTATAATACCTTTAGTAATTTTTCCATAGCTTTTCTTTTCCCCATAGGCACCAAACATTTCCGCAACCTTTTTATCAATATCCGAAAGAAGTATAAAGTTGAGGTTGTGTTTTTCTTTAAACCTTTTGTGTGATTGGACACTATCGGGTGAAATTCCTATAACGGTTATCCCGTAATTTTTTATTAAATTCAGATTATCCCTAAAATCGCACGCCTCGGTGGTGCAGCCGGGAGTATTATCTTTAGGGTAAAAATAAATAATTACCTTTCCTTTAGCAAAATCTTTAAAACAAAACTCCTTTTCCTGGCCATTTTCATCGATACCTTTAAGGCAGAAGTTAGGAACTTTGTCCCCTTCCTGAAGAAACTTCTTCGATTCCATAAAAAGGTTAGTATGCCTACTAAAGAGGTGTTTCTCACATAAGAATTTAACAGGTAAGCAGCAAGTTAAGCTTAAAAATAGATTTTTAATTATTCGGCAATGCTATAATAGCTAAGTTCACCAAATTTAAAGGAGGTGGAAAAAATGGCCTTACCCAAGGACACAATTGAAAAAATTATTAAAGAGTATCAGAGACATGAGAAGGATACCGGCTCCCCCGAAGTTCAAATTGCAATTTTGACCGAAAAAATCCAAAGGCTAACCGAACATCTAAAAAGACATAAAAAAGATATCCACTCCCGCAGGGGACTTATAGCTATGGTTAACAAAAGAAGAAGACTTCTCGAATATCTCAAAGAGACCGATTACAACAAATATGTTGATATAGTTAAGAAACTTGGTATCAGAATTTCTAAAACTTCGGTTTAAGCTGTGGGGGGAATCTCTACCCCTCCGGGGATTCCCCTTTTTTCATTCAAAGTTAATATAGTGAATTTATGTCCAATAAACCCTATACGATAATAACTTCCGAAATTACCGTAGATGGAAAACTAACCCTCTACAGGGGAGCTTCCTCAAAAGAGTTAATGACTTTTATGGATGTGGAGGCCTACAAATACCTACACCAAATAAGGGCCAAAGTAGATGCCATAATGGTAGGTTGCGAAACGGTAAGAACCGACAATCCCTCTTTAACTGTTCGATATGTTGAAGGCAAGAATCCTATAAGGATAATTCCCTGTGGAAGTGGAAATATTCCTTTAGATGCCAATATCTTTTCGAAGGATTCGGAAACTTGGATTTTAACAACCCCAAAAATGCCCGAGGATGTAAGAAAGGCCATAGAAAGCAAAGGGCATAAAGTTTTTCTCTTTCAAAAAGAGAAACTGGACTTTAAAGAAATTTGGGAATTTTTATACAAAAAGGGTATTAGAAGTATTTTGGTAGAGGGAGGATCGAACGTTAACTGGCAGTTGGTAAAAAACAACCTTGTTGATGAAGTTAGACTAATACATATACCGGTAATAGTAGGTGGTGAAGATATTCCTACTTTGGTTGGTGGAGAAGGCTTTAAAGCCCTTTCAAAGCTTTTACATTTAAGACTTCGTTCCCATTTTGTGAGAGGAAGGCAACTTATCACCGAATGGGAAGTTGTAAAAGATAAGAAGGCCTAATCTTGTTTAGGTGTTTTTTTATCCTTTATCCTCTTAATGGAATCTAAATACTATATAACCACGCCGATTTACTACGTTAACGGCGACCCCCATTTGGGACATGCCTATACAACAATTGCGGCCGATATTTTGGCAAGGTTCAACCGTTTGAGGAATAAAAAGGTATTTTTCCTAACGGGGACAGACGAGCACGGTTTAAAAATCCAACAGACGGCGGAAAAGTTGGGAATTACACCCAAAGAGTTGGCCGATAAAAATGCCAACCGCTTTAAGGAACTTTGGAAACTTTTAAATATCTCCTACGATAGGTTTATAAGAACAACCGAACCCGAGCACGTTAAGGCGGTTAAACATATCCTCCAAAGGTGCTACGAAAAGGGCGATATCTATAAAGGGTATTACGAAGGTTGGTATTGCGTCGGCTGTGAGGAGTTTAAAACGGAAAAGGAACTCCTCGAGGGGAACGTTTGCCCGATTCATAAAAAACCTTGCGAGTATATAAAGGAGGAAACCTACTACTTTAGGCTCTCGAAATATACGGAGCCCCTTTTGGAGTTCTACGAAAGAAACCCGCAATTTGTAAAGCCCGAATACCGCTTTAACGAGGTAAAAGAGTTCGTAAGGCAAGGACTTAAGGATATCTCCATAACCCGTCCCCGCAATAGGGTTAAATGGGGTATACCCGCCCCCTTCGATGAGAACCAAACCGTTTATGTATGGTTCGACGCCCTAACCAACTACCTTAGCGGGATAGGTTATCCAAAGCCCCAATATAGGGAGTGGTGGCCGGCCGACCTCCACCTTGTGGGTAAGGATATTTTGAGGTTCCACGCCGTCTATTGGCCGGCCTTTTTAATGAGCGCCGGGGAGGAGCTCCCCAAACAGATTTTTGCCCACGGTTGGTGGCTCGTTGAGGGGCACAAAATCTCCAAAAGTTTGGGAAATGTAATAGACCCCTTTGTGGCGGTGGAAAAGATAGGCGTCGACCCCTTTAGGTATATCCTCTTTAGGGAGACACCCTTCGGGGAAGATGGAAACCTAACCCGCGAAAGTGTTTTAAACAGGGTAAACGGCGAACTGGTAAACGAGATAGGAAACCTCTACTCAAGGGTCGTTGCTATGGTTCACAAATACCTCGGGGGGGAAATCGATAATGTGAAAGACCTTTCCGAGTTTTCCGATTACAAAAACCTTACCGAGGGGATTATCAGAAATTACATAAAACTTGTTGAGGATTACAAGTTCCACAAAGCCCTCGAGGAGGTTTTAAAACTTGCCGAATACCTAAACCGGTTTATAGACCAAACCAAACCCTGGGAGCTCTATAAAAACAAAGACCTCAAAAGGTTAAAAACGGTTCTCTACATTGCCCTAAACGGTTTGGCGGTAATTACCCACCTGCTCTACCCCTTTATGCCGACAACTATGGAAAAAGCCCTAAAAATGGTTGGTTTAGAAAAATTTGAAACCTTCGATAGGTTAAACGCTTTTGTTTTAAAAACCCCCCTAAAGGTTGGTAAAAAGGAGAACCTCTTTAGGAGGATTACTGAAGATGACCTAACCTTTATAGTGAAGGTTGAAGAAAAACCTAAGGAGGTAAAGATGGAGGAGAAAAAACCTGAAGGTGTGGAGTATATCGACTTTAACGATTTCCAAAAGGTGGTTCTAAAGGTGGGACAAATCCTTGAAGTGGAAGAGATACCTAAGGCCAAAAAACTTTACAAACTTACCGTGGAACTCGGCGAGGAAAATCCGAGAACGATAGTTGCGGGCATTAAACCTTTTTACACTCCCGAGGAATTGAAAGGCAAAAAGGTTATAGTTGTGGCCAACCTAAAACCCAAAAAACTAATGGGTATCGAAAGCCAAGGTATGCTTTTGGCAGCCAACGACGGAGAGAATTTCTCCCTCCTTACGGTGGAAAAGAATATAAAAAACGGAACAAGGGTTTCCTAAACTAAAAGCTCCTAAAAATGGATTTAAGAAAACGTTTTCTTTATCTCTACCTGCTCTTTCTTGCAATGTTTATTCTCTTGGGAATTAGATATATACAAATTCAACTCCTATTTAAGGACAATTACTTTAAAGAACTCACAAAAAGATACTCTGATGTAAGAACCATAACTTTACCGGAATGGCGGGGAATAATCTACTCTGCCGATGGTGTTCCCCTTGCCATTACCATTGACAACTATATTTATTACGCCATAACTTCGAAACTCAGTGAGGAAGCTAAACAGATTTATGCCTCAACTTTCGATGTAGCTTTTAATATTCCCAAAAAGGAGATATTAAAACAGCTAAATTCCAAAGAAGGTTATTTAGAAATATACCAATCCCCAAACCGTGATATATACAGGATTTTTAAAAAACTCCGTTATGCGTTATGGAAAACCCAAAGAAAACTTACGAAAGCATTGTTTGGACGATACGTAGTTGATACTTTCAAACTTCGAGAATTTTGCAAAAAGCCCCCTTCGGGGGAACTTCCCAGAAAGATATGTGCAATTCAAGAGATTTTAGATTGGACCGGTGTGGAAGTTGCCAATAAAAGGGTATATCCACAAGGAAGATTTCTTGCTAACACTATCGGCTTTGTAAACTCCCAAAACTTTGGGAAGGCCGGTGTGGAACTTATGGAAGATAAGAATCTCTATGCAGGACCAATAAAAATTCCCTACCTTTATGGAATAAAGCTAAAAGGTGTAGATGTACCGGCATTTAGATATATGAAAAAGAATTTAACTTCCGATGTATATCTTACTATCGATTTTACAATTCAAGCAATTTTAGAAGAAACCAAAGAGGAAATAGTAAAACGATGGAAACCTAAAAAGGTTGTCATATTACTGATGAACGCCTACAACGGAAAAATATTGGGTTTAGCGGTATATCCCGATTTTAATCCCAACAAACCCTTTAAAAACTGGCAAGAATATCTAAACAGTCGCAATCCGGCCTTCATGGATGTATTCGAAATGGGATCCGTTATCAAACCCTTTTTTGTAGGCTTGGCGCTATACAAACACCGAATCTCCGTGAACGACAAAATTTATATAGATGGAGGTCGCACAAAGATAGGGGGGCATATAGTAAGGGATGCAGAAAGACTGTATACCTCTTACCTCTCCGTTAGAGACGTTTTGGTTCATTCTTCCAATGTGGGAACCGTTCAAATAGCGCGGCACCTTAAAAAGGAAGATGAAGAATGGCTTATAAATCTTTTAGGGTGGAATAAAAAAATCTCCAACTTTCCCGGTTCTACTTCCGGATTAATACCGAATTTAAACCTACCTGCCAACCGGCTTTATATAGCGTTCGGCCAAGGTTTAGCATTAACACCTATTCATCTTGTTAGTTCCTACGCCGCTTTACTAACAGGTTATGCTCCCGTTCCCCAACTGGTTGAAAAGGTGGTTAGAGAAGATGGTAAGGTTATTAAAGAGTTCAAGCCCCAATATATAAATAGCGAACCCTTGTTTGACGAAGAAACGCGAAGATGGCTTTTAGAAACTTTCCACCAAATTGTAATTAGAGGAACCGGAAAGAAAGCAAACCCCTACTACTACAGGGTTGGAGGAAAAACGGGAACTGCTCAAGTCTACGATAAAAAACTTCACATGTATTCTTCAACACGTTATGTTACCTCTTTTATAGGTTTCTTTCCCTATCCAAAACCCAAATATGTTTTGTTGGTTCTAGTTGATGAACCCAAAGCCCCTTATAGGGGCTTACTTTATGGCGGAACGGTGGCCGCGCCTTACTGGGCGGAAATAGTTAACAGAGTTTCCTCCTATCTCTTAATAAAACCTAATTTGGATAAAAGGTTGGAACAAAAACTGGAAAGGTTAAATAGCCATAGGCATAATTAGGCATATGTAAGGTTCCTCTTCAAAATTTTCGGCTTCTATTACGGCGGGAGAGTCGGGGTCTACCAACTTGAACCAAATTCTTTCGCTATCATAGTTATCGAGAGCTTCGATAATATAACGAGCGTTAAATTCGGTCGATATAGTTTCCCCAACATACTCCGCTTCTACTTCGTCCTCCGCTTCTCCGAATTCAGGGTCGGAGACTTCCAGTTTAACGAGATTTTCCATTAGAGTGATTTTTACAGGCTTAACTTTGCCCTCTATTAAAAGGGTCACCCTCTTTAAAGCGTTAACAAATTCTTCTACTGCTATTAAAGCATTGTAATTCGTTTCCGAAGGTAAAACGCTTTCGTAATCTGGATAATCTCCCTCCAAAAGGCGAACTGCTAATTTCCAATTCTCACCCTCAATGAAGGCGAAATTTTCGGAGGCGGCCAATGTTAACTCGTCTAATTTTACTATTAACTTTTTCAAAACCTTTAAACTCTTTTTGGGCAGTAAAAATTTCAAGTTAAAGTTATCTACTTGAGGTCTGTAGAGTGCCAACCTATGGCCATCTGTACCAACAAAATCTACAACCGACCCTTTTCCATTAACGTAGAGCCCATTAAGAACAATGTTTTCCGAATCTTTAGGTATTGCATAATCAGTTCTTTCTATAGCCTCCAGGATAATACCCCCATCCAGATGGGAAGTTTTCATATCCTCCTGAGGTTCCGGAAATTCGGGAAACTCTTCCGGGTCAACCGTTGTAAGTTTAAACCTTGAACGGCCACATTCTATAAGAAGGTTTTCCCCCTGTAGGCTTAGAACTACTTCCGCACACTTTCCGTTTTTAATTAATTCGGTTAACTTCTGTGAGTTCACAGAGATAATTCCCTCTTCAATTACATTGGCAGGAACCTGAAGTGTCAAATAATTCTCTAAATCGGTAGCTTTAATAATAAGATGTTCTCCTTCGGCGGCAAGTAGAAAATTGGTAAGTATTGGTAAAGCAGCCTTTTTTTCTGTAGCCTCCTTTGCTTTATTTAAAGCGTCCTCTAAAAGTTTTCTATCACAAATAACCTTCATAGTTTAGTTTTATTAAAAACCAAAACTTTTAAAGGAAAGTGAAAACTTAAAAATCCCTGCGTATGTAGAAATCCATAAACTCTCCTGTAGGTTCTTCCCAATAAACCTCTATACGATCAACCCTTGCCAATGAAGGTCCCTTTTTGAGGTCTTCCAGAAATTCCTTTAAAAGAACCTCATCTCCCTCCGCTACTACTTCCACGCGCCCGTCGGGTAAGTTTCTTACCCAGCCGGTTATTCCATAAACATTTGCCCGTTTTTCGGTAAAGTATCTAAAGCCTACCCCTTGTACTCTTCCAGAGATAAAAGCGTGTAATCTTTTCACAACCATTTTGCAAAAAAAGAATATTTAAATTTTCTAATACCATTTTTTCCAGTTAAAAGTTAAAATGTATATTTATACAATTCCATTACTAATTTAGTTTCTGTTATTAATTATATGCTAACAAGCATGGTTTTAATTAGGCAAATGGAATAAGTTAAATTTTATGTAAAAAAAGTAAGGAGGTGTTGAAATGGCAAGGAGAAGTAGGTTTCCGGGGAGGGCTGTCTTAGATTATCTGTATAACCAACAAAGATATTCTATGGAACTTATTGCCAAAATTTTTGGCGTATCCCGTGAGGCGGTGAGATTATGGTTAAATCAAGCGGGTATCCCTACAAGGGATAGGATTTACGCAGTGAAAACCAGGGGAGCAAGAAAGAGAATAAATGTACGGGAGATAAGAAAAAGATTGAAGGATATGTTCCCTGAGGTAGTTAGTCTTTTACCCTCTTAATCCTTCTCCTGGAGGTCTATATATTGCAACCGGTGAAAGACCGAAATAAATTTTTCCTATCCGGAATGAATATTTAAATAAAACAACTAAAGAAGCGTTAGCTTCAATAATACCGCAACTGTTCACTTTATAAAAACCTTTTTTAAAAAAATTAAAGGTTAGAATCTTTCTTTCCTTATAAAGGATTTTGTTATCCTTTTTTAAAATTTCAAAATTGCAAAGGGAAATATAAAAATTTCCTGAATATAAGCTTTCTATAATTTCATCTCCAAAGGTTTTATTTGATAATAAATAAAAACTCCAAAGGTAAGGAGGAAATGAGAAAAACTTTTTAGGTTTTTCCCACAGAGAGAGCTTAACATGATGATCTAAACCTCCTATTATTTTCAAATCTCCTTTTGTTCTTTGTAAATAAAACTCAATCCATTTAAAAATAGGAATGAGTTTTGGAAAAAAATTCAAAGCTTTTAGTTTAACAAATGGATAAAGAAGTAAAAATCTAAGAATAAAGTAAATTTTTAAACTTGTTGAAGCTTCGGAAATAACATCTTTTAGGTCAATAAGTTCATAAAAAAAATCTTTTTTATATTTTCCACGCCAAGAGTACTCGGGTTTTCTGTTATTGTTAGGATGAGCTATAACTAGAAAAAGATTATTTAGTTTCAGAACTCGTCCATAAATAGGGTCTTGATATTCAATCCCGGGAATTATTAAAGGACTTTTATAGAACTTTATAAAATCGTTATTGTGGTCGGTAATAAAAACTTTATCTATACCTAGTTTCTTTGCTGCTTTTTCTATCTCTTCCGGTTTACCCAAGCTATCGTAGGAATAGTAGGTATGAACATGAACTACAAAAGTTTTACCCTTTTTGGAAAACTCCTCTTGTTTGAGACAATTTTCAACTGTTAGCGTTTTAAAAGGATAGATAAATTCAAAAAAAATAAATATCAAGAGCGTAAAAATAAAAATTCCGAAAATAAGCATTAAGAAATATAGTCCATCTTGCGCTTCCTTAAAACCTTATCTTTCTGAGTTTTTTAAAATTTAACCTCCTAATGCTTCAAGTTCGTGTAAAACCTGGGGTGGAGAAAAAATTAAGAAACAGATTTCCTTGGGTATATAAAAAAGAAATTGCATCTTACTCAAGAACACCTAAAAAAGGAGAAACCGTAGTAGTTAGAGATTTCAGCGGTAAATTTATTGGCTACGGATATATAAATCCGGAGGTCAATATAACTATCCGACTCTTATCGTTCGATAAAAACGAAAAGCCCACCCCGGAACTTATAAAAAGAAAAATTGAAAACGCCTATAACTATCGTAAAAGTTTAAATATTCCTTCCAACGCCTACCGTTTGATTCACTCCGAAGGTGATTTTCTTCCCGGTTTGATAGTGGATGTTTATGACAAATGGGTGGCCGTGGAATTTACCACCTACGGTATGGAGGAATACAAAGAGGTTGTTATCGAAACCTTAAAAGAACTTTTAAATCCGGAAGGTATTTACGAAAAAATAAACGAATTTAGTAAAAAAGTTGAGGGCCTGCGGGGTGAGGAACAGACACTTTATGGTACAGTTCCCGAAGAGATAGTTATTAGAGAATACGATTTGAAATTTTATGTGAATATTCCCGAAGGGCAAAAAACCGGCATGTTCTTAGACCAAAGGAATGCACGTTATTTTCTCAGACAGTTAATAAAAGGAGGTGAAAGGGTTCTCGATGTGTTCTGCCACTCCGGAGGTTTTGCTATAAGTGCTAGAAAGGCCGGTGCGGGCGAGGTTATCGGAGTTGATATTAGCGATTTAGCTTTAGAACTTGCCAAAAAAAATGAAAAGTTAAACGGACTTGAAGGCATTAAATGGGTAGAAGCAAACGCTTTTGATTTTCTAAAAGAGCAACACAAAAGAGGAGAAAAATATGATGTGGTAATTATAGACCCTCCTTCGTTTGCCAAGAATAAAGCGGCGGTAGAGAATGCGTTAAGAGGTTATAAAGAACTTTTGGTAAGAGGTCTCCATATAACAAAACCGGGAGGAATTTTAGCTATATTCTCCTGTTCATTCCACATAACCGAACAGCACCTTCTCCAAACTTTACAGGACGCTGCTTTTGATACTAAAAAGGTTTTGAGGGTAAGAGCTAAAACTTATCAGGATTTGGACCACCCTTGGATTTTGCAAATTCCCAACACTCTATATTTAAAAGGAATTTGGGTGGAGGTTTTAAATTAGGAGAGAAGTTTTGCCAGCTCCTCCACCGCCCAAGAGAGACTTCTAACGCCAACCGCAAAGGATTTTGGTCTAACTACAAAACCGCTCGGAGATTTGTAAACGGCTATAAACACCTGTTGGTAAAAACCCTCCTCCCCTACAAAAGTCTCTATTAAATCGACCTTTTCACCTTTATAGGTCTCCTCAACTTTCAAAAAGTAGCCCCTCTTTGGATCCTTTAATTCGAGATTTTTATAAACCCTTTGCGGGTTGTAATTTTCAATTTTTACACTTCTCAAGGGCTCAACCTCCCTGTCTTCCAACCCTTCCGGTGTTTTTAGTTTTATAAGTAAAAGCTTTAAGGGTTTTCTACCTTCCCTTAACGCCTTTTGTTCATACTTGGTGGTCGGAAGTTTCCAATCGAAGGAACGTTCTATTTGAAAAATACCCTTTAAAGGTTCCAGCTGCTCCAGTATGTAGTTGTAGTAATCCTCTATATCGGTTCTTATGTAGACCTTCCCACCATCTTTGAGTTTAAAGGCGACCCACCTTAGGAAGGAAGTTTTTAAGAGCCTCCTTTTTATGTCCCTCTTTTTAAAAAACGGATCGGGGTAATTGAAATAGAAAGCCTCAACTTGGTTCGGTTTTAATAGGTATTCCACAAAAAGGTTTGCATCTAAATTGAACACGTAAAGGTTGTTAAGTTTTTGATTTAAACATTTATGGACCAAAGCCCTAACGCCGGGATGCCACTTATCCACGGCCAAGATGGGCTTTTCGGGAAATCTTCTTGCAAGCTCAACCGTAAAGTCGCCGTTTCCAAATCCTATTTCCACCAAAGGGTCTTTGAAATTTAGTTTTTCCTCTATAGGTTTCGTTGTATCCCAACAGCAGGGGGTAAATTTTTCTTCTTTTCTACAACCCACTGGAGGAGAAAAATTTTAAAGGGACTAATAAAGGAAAGAATTATTTAACCTTTTCTCTGAGTTGTTTTGCGGGTTTAAATACTACCACTTTGCGGGCAGGAATGGTAATTTCCTCTCCGGTTCTAGGGTTCCTTCCCTTCCTTGCAGAGCGTTCCCTCACTTGGAAAATTCCAAATTTAGGTAGAGCAATTCTTTCACCCTTTACAAGGGCATCTTCTACAGCTTCGATAAAGGCCTTAAGGCATCTGTCGGCTTGCTTTTTGGAAACGCCGGCAGCTTCCGCAATTTTTGCAACAAGCTCAGCCTTCGTCATCTTCTTACCTCCTAAGGTTATTAAACTACGGCTAAAAACCTATCTTGGTAGATTTTTGGAAAAAATGCAAATGGAAAAGAGCCGATATTAGAGGTTTATCTCCACACTTTCACCCGGTTTAACAATTATTACTTGCGCATCTACACATGGATTCTCTTCCACAGCCTTTTTAAATTCCTCGGGATTTTGTGCGATGGGAGGCCAGGTGTTGTAGTGCATAGGAATGGCTATTTTCGGTTTTACAAATTCAACAGCTTTAACCGCCTCGGGAATACCCATAGTAAAGAGGCTTCCTATCGGGGTTAGCATCACATCGGGTCTATAAAGTTCTCCGATAAGTTTCATATCGCCAAAAAGTGCGGTATCGCCGGTGTGGTAGACCCTTACACCATCTAAATCGATAACCACACCCGCCGGATTTCCAAGGTAGATAGGCTCGCCGTTATCCTTTATAAGAGAGCTTGAGTGAACCGCTGGAGTGTAGACCATTTTTACACCTTCCACTTCAAACCATCCTCCGATGTTGCAACCGACCGTGTTTTTTGCTCCATTTGCCGCCAAATATTGGGCAACTTCGAACAAACCGACTATGGGAGTTCCCTTTCTACCGAAATCGAGAGCGTTCTCTATGTGGTCGAAGTGCCCGTGGGTAATTACAACAAGGTCGACCTTATCGAGCAAACTATCGAGGGTAATACCGGCCTCTTGGGCCTGCGGGTTGGAGGTGATAAAGGGGTCTATTAAAACGGTTTTGGAACCTTCAATAAGCCAAGTGGCGTGCCCTACAAAGGTTAGTTTTACTCCCATAGTAGTTTTTAATAACCTTTAAAACCAAAATTGGCAAGGAAAAAACTTGTTAGGAAAAAGAAAAAAAATCACTTTTTATGGGTGAAATATAGAGCTAAAGAAATCATCAGAACACCAAAAGCTACATAAACCGTGTCAAGAGGACTTTTAAATTCCAAATGGAGTACCTGTTTAAAGAAAGCTACAATAAGAACCATAATAACTAAACGGCCTAATTTCTCTTTTAAATCTTCCAAACTTTTGATAACTAAAACCCTTTGGCCGAGAGGATCGTTTTCCGCAGGGTCAATTTTAGAAATAAAAAGTTCATAGAGACCTAAGGAGAAAACAAGTAGAAAAGTTCCTATAAGGAATATATCAACCGACGCAATAACTATTGAGAGTATTTTGGAATAAAAGGCTTCGTAAGAAGGAGAGGAGAAAAAGAGATACACCAAATGTATTACCTCGTACAATCCAACCAAAAAGAGGATTAACGCCGAAATCAGAGAGGCTATAACGGCAAGAAACACCAGCCATCTGGTATTCCACAGGAAGCTTTCAAAAAATAACTCAACTCTTCTCGAAAAGGAAATTTGCTCTTTTTTTTCCATAAGTTGGTAAAACTATACCTGTTGTGCGAGGTTCGTCAAATATTTATAACTTCAAATGTTTCAGATAAAGAAAAATCCAAAGGACTTTTTTGTAAAAGAGATATTGGAAATTCCTTTTAAGGATAAAGGGGAGTATGCCTACTTTAGGTTAAAAAAGGTAGATAGAAACACCGTAGATGTTATAAGAGAACTCGCCCAAAAATGGAAAATACCGGTAAAAAATATAACCTTTGCGGGATTGAAGGATAAAAACGCGATTACAGAACAATATATAGCCGTAAAAGGTCTAAAAAATATTCCAAAAACTTTGGAAGGTGAAGGTTATAAATTAACCTTTTTAGGTTTTTACGATAAACCTTTGGAACTCGGCGAGTTTAAAGGCAATTATTTTGAAATAATTGTAAGAAATGTTAGCAAAAGGGAAAGAGAACGAGCTGAAAAGAATATAGAATTTGTTCAAAAATATGGCTTTGCTAACTATTTTGGAGAACAAAGGTTCGGTTCTATCAAAAATGCAAAAGAGTTTTTAATCAAATACCTTTTAAATCACGATTATGAAGGGGCATTAAAGGAATACCTGCTTTCCTACAGCGATTGGAAAATTAAAAGAAAGTTAAAAAAACTTTGGGGGCGTTGGAAAGACTTTCTAAGGGTAATGCCCAAGGGGGCTACCTACGAAAGGAAGGTTGTAGAGGAACTTTCTAAGGGGGTATCTTTTAAACAGGCGTTTATGGCACTTCCCAAAAATGTCCGTCTAATGTTTGCCTTCACCTATCAAAGTTATCTGTGGAACCGCTACCTTTATAGGTTTATCGTTCGCTATTTTTCCTACTGCGAAGTTCCAAGTGGAATAAAAAATTGGACCTATGCCTTTTACAACAAAATGAATGACCGAATTTTTGAGGAGATAAAAGATTTGGAAATTCCCTATTTGGGAATTGAACATAAACCTTCCTCACCAAAAGTGGAAAGGATAATAAAGGAAGTCCTCGAAGAGGAAGGTATAACACCCTCCATCCTTCAGGAGGAAAGAATAGGAATAAAACTCTTTTCGGATGGAATTAGAAAGGCTATAGCTCTTCCACAAAACTTAAATTTGGAAAGGTTAGGAAGGGCTACGGTAAAAGTTTCCTTTATACTCCCTCCCGGAAGCTATGCTACGGTTTTACTAAAAAAAATCTTCCTCTGTTAGTCATTTTTCTATAAATAACAAATTTTACTAAACTTTAGACAGTGGCCATTCCGAGAGTTAAAAGTAGCTACTATCAAAGTACTTTTACTTGACTTATTGCATTTAAAATCGTAATATAATTTTAATCAATAAAAATTCATCCTTTAAATAAAGGAGGTTAAAATGTTTAGAAAAAAAATTTTTTTGCTATCCAGCGTGGGTATTTTGTTTTTTCTAAACAATTGTGGAGGTAGCGATAAAAAGCCTGAAGATGTTGTAAAAGATGTTGAATACTCCCTTTGTGAAGGGAAAATAGATAAACAGGATGTTACTATGCGAACACAGAAATTGCTTAGTATGTTGCCGTTAAATGAATATGCTAAACTATGTAAAAAGAGAAAAGGTATAGCTGATATAAAGGTAGAGACTCATAAAATAAATGATACTACCTTGGAATATACAGCTTTAATAAAATTTGGTGATGGCACTGAAACCACGGATCATGGTTATATAGTAAAGACTAATGAAGGGTGGAAACTAGATGTAAAAAAGCAATAGAAGCTATTAAGCAACAATTAGATACAGGTGATATTCTATTGCGTAAAGGCTTTGGGTTATTAAGTACTTTAATTAGTCTTTTTTTTAAAATTCCTTATTCACATGTTGGTTTAGTTATTAAAACTGCAAATGGTATTCGGGTATATGATATGCAGCCTGGTAGATATCGCCCTCTTGCTTTTTCTACTTTTGAAAAATTTTTCTATGGAAGTAAAAGACTTGAAATAATATTTTTCTCTAAATTTTTAACAAAACAAGAAAAAAAATGCATAATACGTGAAGTTCAATATTTTTATAATAAAAAGCCTAAGTATGATTATACTTTCTCACGAGGGGAGGATAAACTGTTTTGTTTAGAATTTGTATATTTAGTATTAAAACGTTGTAAACTTATTAAAAAATTTAAAAAAGTATACAAATCTTCTAAATATTTTAGAATGCTAAAACATTTTGATAACCTACTCAAATAACATGTTTCCACATAATATCTCAAAAAAAATCCAATTAAAAATTATTTAATTCTTAAAGAGCTTAAAGTGGAAGCGGATAAAGTTTGGTCGGATAGCTTTAATCTATTTTTCAATTTCAAAAAATTATTAAATCCTCTTTTTGCACTCCCAAACTAAGAAAGTTTTATAACCTAATTTGGAAAAGCCAAGCTATTCGCCATTAAAACGGTAAAACAATCCTTCCATCCTCGTTAAGGAAACTATAGAAATCTCTTCGCCCGACAAGAACAAGGTTATAACCCTAGATTTGGGAGAAATCCATCTGTTTATAAGTTTTGATGGAAAGAGGTTTTGATCTGGAACGGAAGGCTTTTAAGGAGCTACAAACAGTTAAAGCTAAAGCTAATAGCGTTAAGACAGAAGCTAAAATGGGCTAAATATGATTTTAGCTAACATATAGGGATAGGGTAGGAGTAATAAACTCATTCAAAAGGTTTATGGGAAAAGTATCGGGGGGCTTTAGGTTCTTTGTAGATGGAGTGATATACCCTCGGGGAGGTAAGCTACCCCCCGAGTAGCTAGGAATGGATTACTCCCATTCCGAGAAATTCCCTGCTTTAGCGAGTGGAATGTCATCGGTATCCACACTAATACCTCCAAAAGGTTTCCCTTATTTTACCAAAGAGTCTTTTTGCAAGTTCCAAAAGCCTTGCTATTCTTTTATCGGTCGGAGGGTGGGTAGAAAAAAGTTCTGCCAAAAAGTCTCCTTTTAAAGGGTTAACTATAAAAAGGTGGCTGGTGGACGGCTTTATTTCTTGTTTTACAAGCTCTTGAGGAATCCGTCTTGAATAGTCTTCAAGCTTCTTTAAGGCACTGGCCAAGGCTTCAGGTTTGCCGGAAATTATCCCTCCTGTTTCATCGGCTTTATACTCCCTTGCCCTTGAAATTGCCATCTGAATTATTGCTGCAGCTATGGGAGCTAGAATAATCATTAAAATAAGGCTTACTACTTCAAGCCACCCTCCTCCTTCCTCTTCATCTCTATTTCCTCCAAAGAGTAAAAACCACTGTGCCATGTCGGCGAGCATGGTAATCGCACCTGCTATTGTTGCTGCAACTGCTTGAATTAGGGTATCCCTGTTTTTTATATGGGAAATTTCGTGAGCAAGGACTCCTTCAAGCTCATCTTCGTTTAGGAGTTCCGCTATTTTAGGAGTTATAACCACAACCCCGTGCTTAGGGTTTCTTCCCGTTGCAAAGGCGTTGGGAACGTCCATAGGAGCAATTCCCACTTTCGGTTTAGGGATGCCGGCATTTTTTGCAAGCTTTTCAACAACTTGGTGAAGCCAGGGAGCTTCTTCTTCTGACAGAAGCTTAACTTTGTATATAGAAAGAACTATCTTGTCTGAGAAGAACCAGCTTCCAAAATTCATAATAGCAGCTATAAAGAGGGCTATGACCATACCGGTGTTTCCCCCGAGTAGCTTACCGAAAACAAGAAGAATTCCCGTTAGAAAACCAAGAAGAATAACCGTCTTTAGGTTATTCCACATGAATAACCTCCTTGATAAATATTGATTTTTGCATTCTCTTACATATAGAAATTAAAAGCTTTTATACACGATAGTTTAAGAACTTTAATAGAGAAAGTCTTTACTAAGGTTTTCTACTTTCTTTACAACTTGTGTTAACTTAGTAATAAACATTAGCTACTTAATAAAGGTCTTCTATCGGTTTGCTTTCAAAGTAGAAATTTTCCTTTCAAAGTTTGTGTAAATTAGCACCAAAGTTGACTCTTTATTAAACCCCCTTTTCCCTGTAAGGGGTATATTTTCAATCTTTAACCGAAAAAGTTATAATAAAAAGATTTGCTAAAAAAAAGAGGGAGGTTAAAAAGTGGCAAACACAAAAAGTGCAAAAAAAGCTGCAAGGCAGAACATAAAAAGGAGATTAAGAAATAGATATCACCTTTCTAGAATGAAGACCTATATTAAAAAGTTTCGCAAAATGATAGAGGAAGGTAAGTTAGAAGAAGCCAAAAAATTCCTTCCTGAAGTTCAAAAAATAATAATGCACACCTGGAGTAAAGGTGTTATTACCAAAAAAGAAGCCTCCAGAAGGATCTCTAGAGTTTATGAAATATTGAACAAAGCTCTTAAATCTACCCAGCAGTAGATAAGTGTTTGCTTATTTTTTTGACTATTTTAAAATTCGGCTGTATGAAGAAAACACTAATAGCTTTATCTTTGGCTTCACTCTGTTTTGCAGGGGAGCACGGCGGAAATACTCAATGGGGTTATGAAGGTTCGATAGGTCCTAAACACTGGGGGGATTTATCTCCCCAATTTATTATGTGTAAAATAGGAAAAAACCAATCTCCGGTGGATATAAACATTAAAGATACAGTCAAAGCCTGTTTAAAACCTATAAAGTTCAACTACATTGCAGATGCCAGATATGTTGTAAATAATGGTCATACCATAAAGGTAATCACCACCGGTCAAAGTTATATAGTTGTAGATGGTAAAAGGTTTTATCTAAGGCAGTTCCACTTTCATGCTCCCAGCGAGCATACAGTTAATGGTAAATATTACCCCTTTGAGGCTCATTTGGTTCATATCGATAAAAATGGAAACATAGCGGTTATTGGTATCCTTTTTAAGTTAGGGAAAGAAAACGGTGAATTAGCAAAAATTTGGAAAAATATGCCCCAACAGGTCGGCAAAAAGGTTGCATTAACTTCTAAAGTAAATCCTTATCTACTTTTACCAAAAAATAAAGAGTACTACCGTTATAGTGGTTCTTTAACAACCCCTCCCTGCAGTGAGGGAGTTAGATGGTTTATTTTTAAAGAGCCGGTAGAGCTTTCCAAAGACCAACTTGCAAAGTTTAAAAAGGTGATGGGTTTTCCTAACAATAGACCGGTTCAGCCTATAAATGCAAGAAAAATATTAAAGTAGGTTGAAAATTTTTAAAAAACCTTTTAAGTTTTTTTCTTCCTATCAACGGTGTTTCAAACAGAGTTTATAACAATAACTTATGTCCCGTTGGATTATTGACGCTTCAATTTGTGGAGAAACGGCGGTAAAAACTGCACTTTTACTGAGCTCAATTTTGGGAGTTTCTGTAGAAATAAAAAATATAAATTCAAAAAAAAGCCCTTCGGGATTAAATGGTACCCTTTTAAAGTTAATAAAAGCCCTTAAATATATTACTACCGCTTCGGTAGAAGGTTTTTACGAAGGATCCACAAATGTAGTTTTTGAACCTAAAACTTTAAAAAGTGGCGCTTACAGGATAAATCTTAAGGAGGATGAAAGTATTTCTGAACTTTTACAGGTTATCTTACCTATTTCAATTTTTGTTCCCAAAAGATTTCTCATAGCCATAAAAGGTGGAACGGACATAGAAGGATTTCCTACGATAGATTGGATAGAAAATGTATTTCTTCCTTCTTTGGAAAGTTTGTTTAAAAGTATCTCCTTAAGGGTTTTTAGAAGAGGTTTTGCTCCAAAAGGAGGAGGTGTTATTTCCCTTCAAGTGGAGAGCTTTCTTTCCAATCCCCTTTACGGTTTGGAAGAAGTTAAAACCTTTTTAAGTTCGAGGGTAAACTTTTACCGAACCGAAAAAGGAAGAATCCTAAAAATTAGAGGTGTATCGGTAGCTCACAAATATCTTCAAGAAAGAAAAGTTGCGGAAAGGCAACGATTAGGAGCGGTTGAGTATATTAAGGAAAAGTGGAATCGAAAAAGCTCGATAAACAATTATTACGTTGATGCCGATAGTATAGGAACCTCTATAACCCTCTGGCTAACCGACGAAAAGGGAAATATAATAGGTTCCTACGCATTTGGGAAAAAAGGAAAACTGGCCGAAATAGTTGGTCGGGAAGCCGCGGAAAATCTAGTAAAAACTTGGGAATCGGGGGCAACAATCGATCAAACAGCGGCTGAGTATTTGATTCCTTTACTTAGCCTAACTGGTGGGGAGATAAAGGTGGACTTTTTAAATAATCGAATATTGAAAGCGTTAGAAGTTGCAACTATCTTAACCGGAGCAACATTTGAAATAGATGAAACTGAAAAAATCATAAAAGTAAAAAATTAACCTCCAATACGGTGGAAAGCCGCTATAGCGGCAGCTATTGCTAAAACCTTGTCTTCTATAGGTTTCTCCTCTTCCAGTTTGAATTTTGGAAGTTTTTCGTCCAGATATTTGGTTGTAAATTTACCCGCTTCAAAATCGGCGTCATTTACTATCGCTTTATGAAGAGGAATATTTGTAGGAACACCACGAACTATAAATTCCTCTAAAGCCCTCCGCGCCCTTCTGACCGCTTTCTCCCATGTGCGACCCCTTACTATAAGCTTGGCTATCATTGAGTCGTAATAGGGTGGAATGATATAGCCTTTGTAAACCGCTCCGTCTATACGGACGCCCGGTCCTCCGGGTGAGTAGTAGGCAGTGATCTTACCCGGAGAAGGGGCAAAGTTTCTCTTAGGGTCTTCA
The DNA here is from genome assembly GCA_026987085.1 of Aquificota bacterium. Lineage (GTDB taxonomy): Bacteria > Aquificota > Aquificia > Aquificales > QOAS01 > QOAS01. Next base: position 24,532 of record JALSNH010000145.1, read on the forward strand.
GCATTTATACGGAACTCTATAGCATAGCCCCTAAAAAGTATTTCATGTTGTAAAAATGGCAGCGGTTCACCTTCGGCTATTTTTATCATTAACTCAACAATATCGACACCGGTAATTTCCTCGGTAATGGTATGCTCAACTTGAAGACGGGTATTCATTTCAATGAAATAGAAGTTTCCGTGCTTATCTACCAAATATTCAATAGTTCCGACGTTTTCATATCCAATTTTTTGGATAGCCTTCACTGAAAGACCCAAAAGTTTTTGTCGAACATCCCAAGGTAGAGAAGGGGACGGGGCAACCTCAACAATTTTTTGATGTCTTCGTTGTATGGAACAATCCCTTTCACCTAAATGTATGACGTTTCCATATTTATCGGCAACTATTTGAACCTCAATATGTTTAGGGTCTTCTATAAATTTTTCGATAAAGAGATCACCTTTTCCGAAAAAGGTTTCCGCTTCTTTGTAAGCCTGGGGAAATTGCTCAATAAGTTCTTTTTCATTCCAACATACTCTTACCCCTCTTCCTCCTCCACCGTAGGCCGCTTTTAAAATTACCGGATAACCTATATCCTTTGCTATCTTCTTTGCTTCATCTATATCATGAATCGGTTCAGCTACACCAGGAACTACCGGAAGGCCGGCTTTTTCCATAGTTTTTTTAGCCTGAACCTTATCTCCAAAAAGCCTTATATGTTCAGGCTTTGGTCCAACAAAAATTAATCCCTTTTTAATTACGTATTCTGCAAAGTTAGGATTTTCCGCTAAGAAACCGTATCCGGGATGGATAGCATCTGCACCCGCGTAGCGGGCTATATCCACTATTTTGTGATAGTCAAGATAGGCCCTTATAGGGTCTCCGGGAATAAGGTAAGCTTCGTCAGCTTTTTTAACATAAAGGGCGTTTGCATCGGCTTCGGAATAAATAGCTATCGTTTTTATACCAAGTTCTTTACAAGCTCTTATTATTCTTGTAGCAACTTCTCCTCTATTGGCAATAAGGAGTTTTTTTATTTTTCTCTCTTTTTCCATTAAAGAACCTCCTTCTTATGTTTTTTTCCTTTTAAAGGAATCGGTATTAGTCAGTTCCACCGCAGGTGGATTTTTCTCCCCGGCTATTTGTTTAAGTTTAATTAACAAAATTAGGAAAAACCTAATTTCCTTATTTTAAAGATTCATTTTTAAAAATTTGTTATTCGAAGGACAATTCCCACCTTATGAAAATTCTCCTTTTAGGGTTGGGTCGGTTCGGTAGAAAAATAGCTGAACGCTTACTTAACTACGGGCACGAGCTTTTAATAGTGGAAAACGATCCCTTTGTAGTTTTTGAATTTTCCAAAAATGTAAAGGGAAATTATAAGGTTTGTGTAGGAGATGCGACCTCACTGTTGATATGGGAATACCTTCCTCTTAAAGAGATTGATTTAATAATTTCCTCCCTCAGGAGCGGCGAATTTAATAAAACTATTTGTTCCATAATTAGGGAGATTTTTAAACTTTACGAACTTCCGGTAATTGTTCTATCTTCCAATAATAGTTATGAAAAGGTTTTTTCGAACTTTAATTGCAAAACTATATATCTTCCTGAACTAATAGCTTCCTTTATAGAAGGTTTAACTTTGAAAAATATTGTTAAACCTGTCGGTATCGGTTTAGGAAAAAATGAGATTTTAGAGGTTATTGTTTCTGCAAAGAGTCCTTATACACGGGTGCCGATAAATATTAGAAGACTCCGCCACTGGAATATAGCCCTTATTTATAGAAAAGATAAAATCCTTTTACCGAAAGGGAGAATTTTATTAAAACCGGGAGATAGGGTTATTTTGACAGGCGATGACCCAAGGGTTGTTCTAGAAGTTGCAAAAGCTATGGCCTTTGGAGAACCGCAATTTCCGCTAAGCTTTGGAGAGAACCTTTTAACGGTTCTTAAAAAAAGAGACCTCCATTATTTGAAGGAGTTTTACTATATCTGGAAACATACACGGGTAAAAAACATAGTTCTATTTACCTCGGATGAGGTTCAAAATGAACTCCCAAAGGTGGTAAGCGATAGGTCTTTTTTAAATAGCCTTCAAGTGGAAAAAGGAACGAATTACAACATAATCTTTGATAGAAACTTGCATTCCCACCATTCGGCGGGTTTGGTATCAATTCCTTACAAAAAGAGGTTTTTATTTTTTAGAAATGTAAACCTTAAAAGGTTCTTCAATCAGGAGATTCCCTTTTTGATACCCCGTTTAAGTTTCCCCTACAGGAAAGTTTTGGTTTCTTTGAATAACCAATATCCCGCCGGTATTATTGAACAGGTTTTTGAAATTTACCAGCTTTTTCAGGTCGAAAAATTAACCTTCATCTATGTCGGTTTTCCCAATGTTTTAGCTTCTTCTAAAGATAAGAGGAATTTGGAAAAAGCACTACTACTTATAGAGGAGTACGCAAAACTATATAATGCAAAAGAAAAGATAGAAATCCTTCAAATGGAAGGAAATCCAAAAAAGAAAACCTTGGAAAGGCTTAAAGATTATGATCTATTGGTAGTAGGTTTTGAGAAAAAAAAGATAGGTTTTTTTGAACCTTACGCACCTTATCTACTTGTAAAAGAAAGTAGAAAATCTGTTTTAGGAATTCCCGCGGAGCGGGCGGAGGTAGAAAGTTAATGGAAAAGCATATTTTGACCTTGATTTTCATAACCCTTGGGATTTTTGTTATTCCATTTATTGCACCGATTGTTAGATTACCAGTTGCGGTTGGCGAACTAATTTACGGCGTTTTTCTATTTTATTTTTTAAAAAAAATTCATCTTTTTGAAGAAACTTTTCAATTAATAGATTTCCTTTCCTTTCTCGGCTTTTCCCTACTAATGTTTCTTGCGGGTTTGGAAATTGACTGGAATAAGCTAGAAGTCCTTGAAAGAAAGGAAAAAGTTGTAATATCGGCTGTCGTTGTAAGCAACTTTTTAATATCCTTTTTGGTAGCGCTGGCTTTAAACCTTCCATTGGAAACTGTCCTTCTTTTCGGAAGTTTGGGAATAGGACTTATGCTTTCGGTGGTTCGGGAAATGGAGATACCTCCAAAAGTTTTACAGACCATTCTTATCACTGGAAGCTTGGGTGAAATAACAACCCTTTTAGGTTTGACCCTTTACGATCTTTACCTATCTTTTGGTTTTGGAAAAAAGTTTTTCACCTATATAGGTTTAATAGTGTTGTTTGGTGTTTTCTTTGTGTTTTTATTAAAGTTTTTGAAACTCCTGGTTTGGTATTTTCCCGAAAAAATAGCTGCACTTATAGAGGGAGAAAATAAAGCGGCGGTCGATATAAGGGCGATATTCGCCCTAATGCTCACATTTATGGCTTTTACATCTATTCTTCATATAGAACCTATTTTGGGAGCCTTTATAGCGGGAGTTCTATTCGGTTTTATCTTTCGTGAAAAGGAGTCGGTAGAACATAAATTGACAGCTTTCGGATACGGTTTTTTGATTCCCTTTTTCTTTATTCAGGTAGGTTTCTCATTTCAGCCATCCTATCTGACCGATGTGGCCATTTTAAAAACAGCTTTTCTATTTTTGGTTATTCTCTTTGGTGTAAAGCTTGTTTCATCTTTTTGGCTGTTTTTTCTCGGTTTTTCATTCCGACAGGTTATTATGTCTGCCTTTCTTTTCTCCTTTCCATTTACGATACTTATAGCAGTTGCAAAAATCTTATACGAAAAAGGTGTTTGGAACGATTTTCAGCTGGCTTCTACAATACTTTTGACGGTCATATCTGCAATAATTTTTCCTCCATTTTCTAAGGTTTTTTTAAAGGAAGAAAGGGAGAACCCTTAAAAGGTTTCCTCTTCCTCAATACCAACCTTTTCGAGTATATTCACACTCTCTATATGGGCTGTTTGGGGAAATAGGTCTATAACGTAAGCTTTTTTATAGTTGTATATACCCCAGCGGAGAATTCTTGCCAAATCCCTTGCTAGAGTGGAAGGATTGCACGACACGTAAATAATTCGGTCGGGTGCCAATTCCTTTAAAACTTCAAGATCTCTCTTATCCAGTCCCGACCTAGGGGGGTCGAAAATAACTGTATCGATTTCCTTATCAAGGTATTTTTTCATATGCTGGGAAGGTGTTGACCTTAGAAATCCAACATTAGGTCTGTCGTTTACTTTGGCGTTGTATTCGGCATCCAATATTGCAAAGCCGTTCATATCGCTTCCTTCTACAAAGAAGGCCTTTTCCGAAAAGGGAATGGTAAAAAACCCAATACCGCAAAAGGTATCTAAACTAAAACCGCTTTTCTCTTGGGGAACCACAAGTTCGATAAATTTATCCCACAGCAGGTAGTTGTTTTGAACGAAACTCTCGGCGGAAACTCTATAGTTAAAACCTTTTGCGGTTATAAAGGTGTAATCCCTACCGTAGAAGGTTTCCCTCACCAGTTCCCTACCAAACCTTTTGTAGGAACCCAAACCTACAACAAACTCCGGAAGGTAATTTTTCTTTATTTCTTCCAGCTGGCTTTCGGAAAGAATGTGCTCCCCTACAAGTTTCAAAAGGGCCTCATTCCTATTTGGAGAATAGGTTATATGTATCTCCCTTAAGGAGGGATACTTCAAGGAAACCTTTTTTAGGTGAGGTATTAATTCGTTAATTCTCGGATGTAAGATTGGACAGGTTTCTATATCAACGATGTCTCCATAACCTTTTATTTCCCTTAAAGTTTCATCTTCAACAAACCCAAGCTTTCCGCTACCGTCGACGTGAAATTGGGCTCTAATTCTGTAGCCGTAAGGTTCCGGTGATGGAATAGCCTCTATTGGAGGCAAATCTTTTATTTTTCCCACTCTTTGAAGTTGTTCCTTAAATATTTCTACCTTCTGTTTTAACTGTTCCTTATAATCCAGATGTTGGAGTTGGCAACCTCCACACACCCCATAGTGGGGACATGCAGGTTCAACCCTTGCGGAGGAAGGAATTATTACCTTTAAAAGTTTTCCCTCACCATAATCCTTTTTCTCCTTAATAACCTCTATTTGGACAATTTCGTTGGGAGCGGTGTACTTAACAAAGTAAACCTTATTTTGATGTCTGCCCAAACCTTTTCCACCGGAAACCAGCTTATCAATCTTTAATTCCAGTTTTTTCTTTTCCATGTTTTTAAAGAGGATAGAGTTTCTATAGAGAAAAGAAAATTGTAGATCTAACTATTTTTATTTACAAAGGTTTTTATAAAGTTCTCTATCTGCTCCCTATTACCAACCGCTATTAAAATATCTCCCGGTTGGAATTTAAAGTTTCTTGGGTCCGGTGCGGGTATAAGCTCGTTGTTTCTAACAACGCCTATAACTATTACGCCCGTTCTTTTCCTTACATCGGCCTCCGCAAGAGTTTTCCCAACAAGCTCGCTGTCTTGTGGAAGCTCTACCCACTCCATAACCATCTGCTTGAGAAGGAGCTCCATCTTGTCGCCCGCAACCGGTTGGTAAAAGGCCCCCGCTAAGACCATACCCATTTCCCTAGCCTCTTGGTCGTTCAGCATAACGGTGCATTCAACATCTCCATCTTCATCGAGGACATAAATCTCCCTTTTACCCGAATGGTGGATAATTACCGAAACAATTTGACCACTGGAGAGTTTTATAGAAAACCTTTTACCTATACCGGGAAGTTCGGTCTGCTTAAAGAATTCCATTAGATGGAAATATATCAATCGTAAGATTGAAAAACAAAGGGAGGAAAAGGTTAAAAGTTTTCGAGGAAATCCTTTAGGTATTTTGCCCTCATAGGATGACGGAGTTTCTTTATAGCTTTATTCTCAATCTGCCTAATCCTTTCACGGGTAACGTTAAACATCTTACCGACCTGCTCGAGGGTATATTCAACTCCATCATCGTTGAGACCGAAGCGGTAAATAATTACCTCCTTCTCTTTGGGAGAGAGGGTATCGAGAACTTCTAAAATCTTTTGTCGGAGCATTCTGCGGGCGATAACCTCCTCGGGGTTGGGTATGGAAGTATCTTCGATAAAGTCCTTTAGGTGGGTATCGTCATCGTCCCCTATTGGAGTTTCCAAAGATATAGGTTCAAGAGCCGCCCTCATTACCTTTCTAACCTTTTCTACCGGCATATTGAGTTCACGGGCAATATCCTCGGGGGTGGCGTTTCTACCTTCCTCTTGGAAAATCCTTTTGGAGGTTCTAATAATTTTGTTAATCGTCTCTATCATATGGACCGGAATTCTTATTGTTCTGGCTTGGTCCGCTATAGCTCTGGTAATCGCCTGCCTAATCCACCAGGTGGCGTAGGTTGAAAATTTGAACCCTTTGCGGTAATCGAACTTATCAACCGCCTTCATAAGGCCGATATTTCCTTCCTGAATGAGGTCCAAAAAGTGAAGTCCCCTATTTACGTACCTTTTAGCTATAGATACCACCAAACGGAGGTTGGATTTAACCATTACCTGTTTGGCATCTACAACCCTCTTTCTACCCTTTTGGATAATCTGCATTACCTTTTCCAACTCGCCGGGGAGAACCCCCATTTTATCCTCGAGTAGTTTGACCTCCCTCTTAACCTGGTAGTATTCGGCCCTTAGAGTTTCAAATCTCGGCAAAGAATAACCGGCCTCCTTAATCCTTTTTTGGAGCTCGGGGTCGGTTGTATAGTTGGTTAGGAGGGTATCTATATCCTCGTAGATCGCCTTTAACTTTTTCTCTTTTACCTGAAGCTCCCTAAGTTTTCTTTTGTATTGTTTATAAAGCTTAATAAGTTCGTCCGCTACCCGTTCAAATTTGGAGTACTTAATCTTCATCTTTTTGAGAATTCGGTTCATTTGGGCGTGCTTTTCCAGATACTCCCGTTTGGTTTCTTCGCTGGGGAAAGCGTAATAGCGCTCACGGGCTTCGAGAACCTCTTTATAAGCTTTAGCTAGCTCCAGACCCAAATTCATAAACTGTCTTTCGTATTCTTTCATTTTCTTGGATACTTCCTTTTCATCCAGTTCGTCCAGCTCGATAAGGTCCATTACCTCATTTATCTTTTTCTTCTTGTTGCAAACGGCCGCCCAATCGTCGAGAATCTGGTCCACCAAGAAGGAGGTCCTTAAAAGCCCTCTTCTTAAGGTTTTTCTACCGAGCTCAATTTGACGGGCGTAATATACCTCCTGCTCCTTGGTAAGGAGGGGTATTTTTCCCATTTCCCGTAGGTAGAGCTTTACCGGGTCCTCCTTTTCGTCCCCCGAGAAGGAGGTCGAGGAGATTACTATTTCCTCCCTCTCTTCCTCCTCTTCGGCTAGTTCCTTTTCAACCTCTTCGCTTATTTCGTCGACAACTTTGATGTTATGCTCCTGAAGGAAATCGAGAACCTCCTCAAATTGGTCCGACTCTAAAAAATCCTCACCGAGGGTTTCGTTTATCTCATCGTAAGTTACATAACCCTTCTCCTTACCAAGTTCCAAAAGTTTTTCCAAATCCTCTTGGTGGATATTCATAAACACACCTCCCCCTTAAAAGGTTTTTCGGGGCAATATTTAATTTGCAATTTGGAGGTTGCTAAGTTTTGACCCTCAATGGTAAAATTGAAAAAAACGAACCTCATTGGGAAGAAATTTCTATTTTAACCTAAAGAATGATGAAAGAAGAAAAAAGACTTTGTTGGCTTTAATGGCCTTTGCCCTTAACCATATCGAGGGCATGTTTTAAAAGACCACCCAAAAGATTTAAGTAGTCGTTAACCGCACCTTTAGAACCGGGTAATACCAAAATTAACTTTTGATTAGGTAAAACATAAGCGGATGCGCGTGAAACTAAGGCTTTGGGAGTAAATCGACTTCCCAGGATACGCATAGCTTCACCGAAACCTTTAATTTCCTTTATAGCCAATTTGGAAACTGTTTCCGGTGTTATATCTTTAGGGGACAAACCGGTTCCTCCACTTGTAATAACTATTTCAGCTCCTTTATCTATAGCTTCCTTAATAGCTTTTTCAATAACTTGAGGTTCATCTGGAACAATGGTGTAATAAACCACCTCCGAACCTAACTCTTTGAGCTTCTCTATAGCCAGCTTTCCACTTTTATCTTCGTAAATACCTTTAGATGCCCTATCCGACACGGTTATAACCGCCGTTTTCAAACCTTCAAGGGTTTCAAAATATTGGCTTTTTCCACCTTTTTTGGAAAGAAGTTTTATCTCCTCTATAACCATAGAAGAGTCGAAGTTCTTACACATATCGTAGATGTTTAGTAGGGCTACGCTTACTGCCGTAAGAGCCTCCATTTCATAGCCGGTTCTTGCTATACCTCTAACCTTTGCTTTTATTTCTATGAAATCGATACCTACATTAGTTTCTATTTCAATATGGTCAAATCCGACAGGATGGCAAAAAGGTAGTAAGAATGGTGTTTGTTTTGCTCCATATATTCCGGCCAATTTAGAAGCTTCCAAACAATTACCCTTAGGTAGAAGGTTATTTTTTATCTTATCCACGCATTGTGGTGAAAGTTTTATCCGCCCATAAGCGGTTGCCTCTCTCAAGGTTTCCAACTTGTGTGATATATCGACTGTCCTCATAACTTTTAAGGTTCTCACTTTTATAAGGAAACTATAAAGGGAAAATCTCTTAGTGAACTACTTCCAAATTATAGATGCGAGGCTTCGGGTGGTTTGCACCTCCTAACAATAGCACCAACCTTACAGCAGGCGGTTTTGCGAGGTTTTAGTCCGTAAATTTTTCTATAAATTCCTTTAAAAGTGCTACAAAGTTCTTGCAACCTTTTAGGGTCATTAGAGTGGACTTTATTTCCCTGCTCTGTTCAAATCCTTTTATCAGTTGAACCAAAATTGAGCGAATTTCAAAACAAGCCTTTTCAGGAGAAGGGTAATATTCAAACATCCATTTTAAAATCTGCAAAACGGTTTCCAACCTTTTAGAAAGAGGAACTTTTATATCCTTCTTTAGCCGATATTCGGTAAAAATCCAAGGGTGTGATAGGGCTTTCCGACCCACCATAACGGCATCCACATCGGTAGTTTCAAACATTTTTTCTATATCACGCCAATTTTTAACATCTCCACTGCCTATTATTGGCACTGGAGAAATTTTTTTTAAATCAGCAAGTCGTTTCCAATTTGCAGTTCCGGCATACCCTTGTTTTCCCAATCGTGGATGTAAGGCTATTGCATCGATACCACCCTCTATGAGGGCTTCCGCAATCTGCTCGAGATTATCTTTTTCCAAACCTAAACGGATTTTAGCGGTTAAGGGTATATCAAAAGGTTTTAATACCTCTTTTACTTCTTTAGTAATTTCCTTAATCACATTGGGGTTTTCCAAAAGTTTGCCGGCCGCGCCGGTTTTTAAAACTTTGGGAACGGAACATCCAAAGTTTATATCTATGGCATCGGGTTTGAGTTCCTTAGCAATCTTTAGGGCAGCTTCGGCTATCTCTTGAGGATTTCTTCCAAAAATTTGTATGTGGATAGGCCTTTCTTCATTGGTAAAAAAAGCGTATTTTTTAGGAATTCCTCTATGGAGAATTCCAGGGGCACTTATAAGTTCGGTATAGGTACGGTCGGCCCCTAAACGGCGGGCCAATCTTCTATAAGCGGAATGGGTATAGCCCGCCATAGGTGCCAAAATTACTTCGCCCCGTTTAATAACCATCGATACAGTTTAACAATTAAATATCCAACGTGGTGATGAAATCTACAAAAAATACTGGGCGTCCAATGGAATTATTTCTCAACTAGATTTTTGTAAACTGTCTTGCGCTAAAGCGCGAGGCTTTGGGTGTTTTAATCTTATTAATAGATATGGAGGTTTTAGCGCTCCATCTTTTTATAAAGATTTTTTAAAAATTCTTCAGCTTCCTCCTTGTTTTTAACTTTACCCTCCAACTGTTTTAAAACAAGTTCCTCCAAAAGTTGACCTATAAGTGGAGAAGGTTTCAACTTCAAAAGTTGCATAATTTCCCTTCCATCTAACAAAGGTTTCCTATTGGGAATAAACCTTTTAAGGTAAAAATCGACCAACTTTTGAACCTTCAAAGGGTTTTCTACATAACCTATAACCGCTATAGGGTAGATACACTTTTCGAACCCTTTTAGGTATCGGTATATATCAGCTACACTTTGCAAGTTTAGATTTTTCAAAGACTTTAAACCTTCTTTGGTTAAGCTTACGCACTTTTCAAAGTCTTTTCCAAAAGGGTATTTATTTACAAGCTCCTCTTCAACGGGAACGATGGTAAAAAAAGCTATCCACTTTAAGGCCGCCTCTTCATCAAATTCACCCAAGTAGGATTTTCTCCTTTTTAGAAAACTAAATTTGGAAATGTTTTTTTCAATTTCCTTTAATAGGTCTAAAAATCGGTTGAAATTTTCCTCCGAAAGTTTTCCGAAAAGAGTTTTTAAAACAGAATCGCTATAAATTTGCTCAAAAAATTTGTAGCTATTTGGGTACTTTACCGCCTTAAACAGCTCCACTGCAACCCTTTCGGGTGCAACATCTTTAAGTTTTTCTTTATGTTTTTTAATAAATTCCCGCGTAGCGGGCTCTATTTTGAAATTTAGCTGTTGGACAAAACGGTAAGCCCTAAGCATTCGCAACGGGTCTTTTAAAAGATTTTCCGATTTTACCGCTCTTATTAGGCCTTTTTTTAAATCTTTGAGACCTCCAAAGTAATCGATAACTTTAAAATTTCCTTGAACAAAATTCTTTAAAGGAATGGCCAAAGCGTTTATTGTAAAATCCCTCTCCGCAAGGTCCTCTTTTAAATCTTTAAACTGCGAGAGGTCTATTCGAATTTTCCTTCCTTTAAAAGGGGCTATTACAGTATAAACCTTTTCCCTTAGAGGGAGATTTTCTTTTTCAAAACCGAAATAGGTGCCTTTTAATTCCTCCGCCAACTTTTGGGCTAATTCCTTTGGATTTTTATCCGCTATAAGGTCGATATCGTAATTTTTCCTTTTTAGGAGGTAATCTCTTACGAAACCACCAACGAGGTAGGTTTTTGTATTTTTTAAAATCTCCTTTAGTTTTCTTAGCAATTCTTCCATAAAAGGCCTAACCATTAAGTTTAATGGGGGGTTTTTTAAAGAATTAGGTAAGTTTCTACTTAACTATTATTCTCTAATAAATGCCCTACATTGTAGCGTTGGTTGAAGATGACCCTGACTTGCTCGATATTCTTACTTACAACCTTGAAAAGGAAGGTTATAAGGTTTTTCCCTTTGAAAGGGGGGAGCAATTTTTAGAACTCCTAACGAGGGATGTGAAACCCAACTTGATAGTTCTTGATGTTATGTTGCCTGGAAAATTGGACGGTTTTAAAATTGCTGAAATTATTAAAAACAATGAAGCTTACAGAGATATACCTATCGTTTTTCTAACTGCCAAAGGTCTCGAAGAGGATAAACTAAAAGGCTTTGAACTTGGAGCGGACGATTATATACCTAAGCCTTTTTCGGTGAGAGAATTTTTAGCCCGTATAAGGGCAATTTTAAGGCGTTATTATCCCGAACCTAAAAAGGTTTTGAAAGTAGGAGACCTTATTTTGGACCCGGAAAAGTTTGAAGTCCTTTGTAAGGACAAAAAAATAGAACTCACAAGGGCGGAGTTTAAAGTTCTCCAAACTTTGATGGAAAATGTAAATGCAACCGTTAGACGGTCCACCTTAATGGACGCTCTGGCACCTTTTGGGAAAGAGAGCCAATCAAGAACTGTGGACGTTCACATAACCAAAATAAGAAAAAAACTCGAAGAGTGTGGATCATATATAAAGACCGTTCGGGGTGTTGGATATAAGATAGAAGTCCCATAGAAGTTTTTAGCTTTTTAATACCTTCCAACAAAAGGTTCTATTTCACAATATTAACACCACTATGGATATGGAAAAAATTCTCAACCAACTCGTTCCTATAGTGGTAGAACAAACCCCAAGGGGTGAAAG
>JALSNH010000146.1 GCA_026987085.1 Aquificota bacterium
CGTCGGTGGTTATTAAAATTCCCTCGTAGTTTTCGCTACCCATAACGGAGGTGGGATTTACAACAATAGCGTCGAGATTTTTCCTTTGGAGCTTTTTTAAAGCGTTCTCTATAAGGTTTTCGCTTTCCACCGCAAACCCTACGAGGAGTTGGTTTTTCTTTCTTTTTCCAAGCTCCGCAAGAATGTCGGGGGTTGGTTCCAATTCCACCAAAAGTTTTTCTCCCTTTTTCTTCAACTTATGTTGGTAGGTTTGGGAAAATTTATAGTCGGTAATAGCGGCGTTCATCAATACCATATCCACCGAGGGGAAAATCTCCAAACAAGCGTTTAACATCTCCTCGGTGGTTGTTATTTTTTTTACTTTAAAAATTTCCGGAAATTGGACCTTTATATCTCCCGCAACCACTAAGGGTTCTCCTCCCAAATAGAAAACCGCTTTTGTGAGAGCCAATCCCATCCTACCGCTGGAGCCGTTTGAAATGAACCTTACGGGGTCGAGGAATTCCTTTGTTGCTCCGGTGGTTATTAAAACTTTTTTTCCTTTTAGAGGTTTGGGAGATATTGCCCTTATAAGGTAGTCCCTTAAAACCTCTATATCGGCAAGCTTGCCTTCACCAACATCTCCGCAGGCAAGGAGCCCGCTTTTGGGAGGAACTATTTCAACTTCTTGCTCCTCCCGAAGGGCTTTTAAATTCTTTCGAATAGTTGGGTTTAAAAGCATAGTTGTGTTGGCGGCCGGCGCTATCAGTTTCGGTTTGGAGCAGGCGAACCAGGTGGCGGTAAGTAGGTTATCCGCTATACCTAAGGCGAGTTTTGAAATGGTATTTACCGTGGCGGGGACAATTAAAAAAACATCGCACCACTTTGCCAACTCTATGTGGAGCAAAGGTTTTTCAACGCTCCAATCGTGGTAAGGTTCATTTCCGCTTAATGTCGAAACTACCAAAGGGTTTACAAAATTTAAAGCGTCCTTTGTAAGGACAACTTTAACCTCCGCACTCTCCTTTGTAAGGTTTCTAATCAAATCGTAAACCTTGTAGGCGGCTATTCCTCCGGTAATCCCTATGAGGATTTTTTTGTTTTTTAGGAGCATTTAGTGGTGGGATTTTAAAATTAAACCGCTATATGGAAGTTAGAAAAATTTCTATCGTTATTCCCGTTTACAACGAGGAGGAAAATATAGAAAAACTCTACGAGGAGCTCAAAGAAGTTTTAGAAAACCTTAAGTTGGACTACGAAATAATTTTTGTCAACGATGGGTCTACCGATAGAACCCCCCAAATTTTGGACGAGCTTGCAAAAAGGGACCCCAAAGTGAAGGTTGTCCACTTTAGAAAGAACTACGGCCAAACGGCGGCTATGTATGCCGGCTTTCAGTATGCGGAGGGCGATGTTGTAATCACAATGGACGGAGACCTCCAAAATGACCCGCACGATATTCCCAAACTTTTGGAAAAGATTGAGGAAGGCTACGATATTGTGAGCGGTTGGAGGAAAAATAGACAGGACCCATTCCTCTCAAGGATATTGCCCTCAAAGATTGCAAACTGGATAATTTCCAAAGTGACCGGCGTCCACCTCCACGATTACGGTTGCACTTTAAAGGCTTACCGAAAGGAGGTGGCCAAGAACTTTAGGCTCTACGGCGATATGCACCGCTTTTTACCGGCGGTGGCAAAAAGTTTCGGTGCTAAGATTACCGAGGTTGTGGTAAACCACCGACCCCGCCTCTACGGTAAAAGTAAATACGGAATAGGTAGAACTATCAGGGTCATTTTGGATATATTCCTCGTTAAGTTCTTAAACGATTATCTAAACAAACCTCTTTATGTATTTGGAAGCGTCGGTTTAACCTTAATGGGTCTCGGATTTTTAATAATGCTCTACCTAAGTATTGAGAAAATCTTCTTCGGTGCCTCTATAGGTGGTAGGCCTCTACTAATTTTGGGAGTTCTCCTCTTTTTGAGTGGTTTACAACTTCTCTCCACCGGTATTGTGGCGGAGGTTGTAATAAGAACCTACTATGAGTCTAAACACGATGTTCCATTTAAAGTGGAAAGGTTGGTAAATTTTGACCAAAAGGTGGAGGAAAAGATTTAAATTTCCCCCGCAAGGGTTTTTAACTTTTCCATATCCAAAATGGAGATTCTCTTTTTGTCCTTTTTAATAATACCCCTCATCTTTAGAGTATTTAAAGCTCTCGATACCGCCTCGGGGGTTAATCCCAAAATATTGGCTACCAAAGTGGTTTTAAAATCCTCAACAACTGCCTCTTTTTGGTTTTGTAAAAGGTATTTCGCCACCCTTGGAACCGCACCCCCTATAATCAAAGTCTCAACGAGGTTGACCATATGGTAGAGCCTCTCCGCCAAAGTAAGAGCTATCTGTTTGCAAATTTCGGGATACTTTTCCGCCAAAGTTAGGAGTTTGTTCCTATCTATATAAACGATTTTTGAATCTTCCAAAGCCTCAACATTTACCGGAAAATTTTCACCACTAAGGGAGGCGGCCTCTCCAAAAAGGGTTATAGGCTCGACGATTTTAACTATCTGCTCCCTACCTGAAATAGGTTCAAAGGTGTAAAGCTTGAGTTTCCCCTCCGTAAGGATATAAAAACCTGTCGCTTTGGAGTCTT
>JALSNH010000147.1 GCA_026987085.1 Aquificota bacterium
TACAACGATTGGATTCACTACAAGGAAGAAGAAGAAGAAAAAGCTATTTCTCAAATAGAGAAATAACTAAAAATGCTTCCTTTATTTTGTTGAACGCTCTTTCTAATTTTTCTTAAAAGTAGTTAAAAAACATCGGTAAGATAATCACCCGTAAAGCAGGCGGTGCAGTAATTGGATTTACCACCTTTAACCGCCTTTATCATTCCTTCCACCGAAAGGTAATGCAAACTATCGGCACCTATATGGTTTTTAATCCCTTCCAAATCGAGTTGGTTGGCTATAAGCTCCTCTTTTGTGGGTATATCGATACCGTAGTAGCAAGGAAATCTTACGGGAGGCGAGGCTATTAAAACGTGAACCTCTTTAGCACCGGCCTTTCTTAGCATCTTCACAATTCGGCGGGAGGTTGTTCCCCTCACAAGGGAGTCATCGATAATAGCTACCCTCTTACCTTTGAGAACCGGCTTTACGGGAGATAACTTCATTAGGACCTTTAAATCTCTAAGTTCCTGCGTAGGTTCTATAAAACTCCTGCCCACATAGTGGTTTCGGATTAAACCGAGCTCCATAGGTATGCCGCTCTCTTCGGAAAAACCTAAAGTAGGAACTATTCCGCTATCGGGAACGGGAACGACAACATCGACTTTTAATTTACCGGCTACCTCTTTGGCTAGCTCCCTGCCGAGCCTTTTTCTAACTTCGTAGACCCAATCGCCAAAAATGTAGCTGTCGGGACGGGCAAAGTAGATAAATTCAAAAATACACTCCGCCCTTCGGGCGGGATTATTTCTAAAGGGAAAATAACTCCTTATTCCCTCTTTGTCTACAACTACAACCTCACCGGGTTGCAGTTCCCTCTTAAACTCCGCCCCGACAATATCAAAGGCCACACTTTCGGAGGCGAAAAACCAGCTGTCGCCATTCCTACCTATCTCCAAAGGCCTAAATCCGTGGGGGTCCCTTGCCGCTATAAGTCGGTCCTTTAAAAGGAGCAATATGCTGTAGGCTCCCTCGACCTGTTTAAGAGCCTCAAAGAGGTAGGGTAAAAATTCCTTATCCCTCGGATGGAGTTGCAGGTTTTCGGGAACCCAACCTTTGGCGGTATCTATTAAATGAACAAAAACCTCACTGTCGGAGGTGTATTTAAAAACAACACCTTTAGAGGCAAGTTCCTTTTTTAAAATCCTGTAGTTGGTAAGGTTTCCATTATGAACCAACGCAAAGGTTCCTTTGGAGGTTTTTGCCAAAATAGGTTGGGCGTTGGTTCCGCCAATATCCCCCGCGGTTGAATAACGAACGTGCCCTATTGCGGCCGCCCCTTTGAGTTTTTCCAAATCCTCCTTTTTGAGGGCTTCCAATACCAGACCCTGCTTTTTTACTATGTAAAACTCCTTCCCGTCGGTGGAGCAAATTCCTGCGCTCTCTTGCCCCCTATGTTGAAGGGTGTAAAGTCCCCAATAGGTATGGAGGGCGGCCTTTTCAACGTTAAAAGCCCCAAATATTCCGCACATTTAAAGTTTCTATTTTTGTCGAATGTGGCGTTCCCAAAGAAAACCTTCCTTTAAGAGGGAGTTGAGGGCGTAGCTGAAGGCAATTAAAAATCCCCTTCTTCCTTCCAAAATACCTCCTTTTAGGAGGTAGACTTTAAAAAATGCCCATAAGGGTGAGAGGAAAAACCTAACCAACGAAGGTTTTTTGCCCCTTTTATACCTCTCCTCGGCGGTAAGCTCGGCGTATTTAATACTTTTGAGATAGTGTTCTTTTAAACTCCTATAGGTGTAGTGGTAAATGGTTCCCCTCTTTAGGGTTTGAACTTCTCCTTCCACCGAAAGTTTTTCGTGGATATTGCCAACCCATTTGGGATTTGCCTCTTTTCTTACCAACCTCAATAGGTATTCATTGTTCCACAAAAACTTTAAGGGTTTTCCTAAATATACGGTCCTTCGGCGGATTTTGTAGCCTACCGCCTCCTGCTTTTGGATAACTTTTTTTATTTCCTCTTTTAGGTCTTTATCTATAACCTCGTCCGCATCGAGGAAAAGAATCCACTCTCCCTTGCACTTTTGAAGGGCGCTCTGCTTTTGAGCACCGTAGCCTTTCCACTCTTCTATAAAAACTTTGGCTCCAAACTTTTTAGCAATCTCTACCGTTTTGTCGGTTGAACCGCTATCGACTACAACTATTTCGTCCGCTATATCTTTTACAGCCTCCAAAGTCTTTGGTAGTCGGTCCTCTTCATTTTTAGTAATGATTGCAACGGAGAGGAGCATAACAACTTAAATCAACTTTCTAATTTTGGAACTTACTTCCTTTGCAAGGAAAATTAGTTGAAGTTCGCTATCGAGGTTATTCTTTCCTTCTATCTCCAATTGGTAGGGAACAAAACCTTCGGACTTTAATAGTTCGTTAACCTCATTGGGCAATCTTCCTAGCAGTAAGGGAAAAAGCTTATCTCCAAATGCAGGGTTAAAAATAACCTCCTTTAAAAGGTCTAAATCTCTCGGATAAAGTAGCGATACGGAAGGAATTCCTCTTAATCCCAAATAGTATTTCCAAGAGTAAACTACGCTTTCCCGCTTTCCAATCAGCAAGGGAATATAGAAGGAAAATTTTTCCAAAAGTTCTTTTCTAAAAGTTTTTACCTTAAATTGAAAATTTTCAACACTTTCAACCAATTTTGGGTCAAAATCTTTCAACAGTTCCTTTAAAGTTGAAAGGATGTAATCTCCTTGAATAGTTTTGCAATTTTTTAGACCGCTACAATTTTCAGAAAAAATTTGGATATTTTCAGCTAATCTCAATAGTGAGGAGATATTTTCTACCACTTGAGGTATTAGGGCTATATTTTTACCTTCATTTGGAAAGATGGGGCGGTCAATATATCTAATACATACATTGAGGGTATTATCTGCAGTAATACTTTTTAAAAGTAGATAAACAATATATCCTTCACCTTCGGGGTATATATTTAGAATTCTGACCATTAAAAGAAAAGAGAATAAAAGAATTTCTATTGGGAGTTATCATGAGGCTTTTCTTTCAATTTGTGAATAGGCAAAACCTTCCACATTAGAAATGCAGCATTTCTTTTGAGAAAGAATAGATAGAGAAAGCTATTTAAAAAATGACAAACTGTTGTCAAACTATTGTATATATAAGAGATCATAAAGGGGGTTTTGTAGTGGCTACCAAATTTAAAGAAGTTTTGGAAAAATTGGTTAGGGACGCCGGCCTTGAAGGTGCAGTTTTAACTACGGCCGATGGTTTGCCTGTTGAATCCGTTTTACCTGCCAATCAATCGGAGGAAAGGCTGGCTGCAATGTCGGCGGCAACCCTATCCCTCGGTGAAAGGGCTGTCTTTGAGCTGGAAAAAGGAGCGCTCGAACAGATAACCATCAAAGCGGAAAAGGGTTATGTAATTCTTACCGGTATAGGAGAAGATGCTGTGTTAACGATAATGGCTCCGCACGATGCAAAGCTTGGATTGCTCTATTTGGAAATAAGAAAGGCAGCCGAGGAGCTGGCTAAGTTGCTTTAACCTCTTCCTTTTTTTTACCAAAAAGTTTGGTAATATCAAGCAAAAGAGCGGAAGCAACAAAGATGGAGGAGTAGGTCCCTACAACTATACCGACCAAAAAGGCAAAGGCTATATTTGAAAGCATATCTCCCCCAAAAAGGTACAAAACAAAGGCAACACTGAAGGTGGTTAAAGAGGTCATTAATGTCCTCGATAAGGTTCCGTTTATGGAGATATTTATAAGTTCCTTAAAAGGGGTTGCGGGCCTAATTTTTAAGTTCTCCCTTATGCGGTCAAAAACTACCACCGTATCGGTAACCGAGTATCCGGCAACCGTCAATAGTGCTCCCATAACCTCCAGATTGACCTCTTTGTAGGTGAGCGAGTAGGCCCCTAGGGTTGCGATAATATCGTGAAAGAGGGCCAAAAGGGCGGTAATTGCCCAAAGGGCTTTAAACCGAAAAGCCAAATAAATGGCTATTAAAAAGAGGGCGGTAAATATCGCATAAATAGCTTTTTTCTTGAGTTCACTGCTAAAAACGGAGCCTATCATTTCGAAGCGAACAAGTTTTGCCCCCTTTAGGGTTTTTAACAGAAGTTCTTTAACCTTTTGGGCCGGTTGATCGAGACGTACCTTCACTATAAGGTGGCCTTCTTTTGTTTCCTGAACGAGGAAACTCTTTATACCGTTTTCCTTTAAAAGGTTTTTTATATTACTTTCGTCTACCGCCTTTGGAGGAACTACCTCTATAACGTAGCCACCGGTAAAGTCCAGTCCCCAGTTAAGGCCCCTAAATTGGAGTAAAAGTAGGCTACCGAGCACCAAAATGAGGGAAACAAAGTAGGCTTTAAAACGGTAATCCATAAAAGGTATAGGAGTTTTTAAACGAAACATCAAAAGTAGAGATTGTAAAGGGCTACCTTTTAAGGCAAGAATGGACATAATCCTCACCTTTAGATGAAAGAAAAATTAAAGGTCGCCTTTTTCGGGACTTCAGATTTTGCAGTTCCTACTTTGGAGGAGCTTTTTAAAGATGAAGAAACCGAAATAGTTGCGGTAATAACCCAACCGGACCGCCCTGCGGGGAGAGGTAAAAAGTTAACACCTCCTCCGGTTAAAAGGAAGGCTTTGGAACTTGGATTGGAAAAGCTTATTTTTCAACCCGAAAGGATAAAAACGGAGGAGTTTAGGGAGTGGTTTTGCAGTTTAAAACCCGACGTAGCAATTGTGGTCGCCTACGGCAAACTTATCCCGAAGGGCATTTTCGATTTTCCCAAGTATAAAACGTTAAACCTCCACGCTTCGCTTCTACCCAAATACAGGGGAGCCGCACCCATACATAGGGCGATAATGGCGGGAGAAAAGATTACCGGAAACACCGTTATGCTTATCGATGAGGGGCTCGATAGCGGAGATATTCTCTCCCAACAGAAGGAACCTATTTTAGAAACCGATAACATTGAAAGTTTAAGTAAAAGGCTCGCCACCAAAGGAGCAAAACTTTTAGTTGAAACCCTTAAAAGGTGGGTAAAAGGTGAAATAACACCCCGACCTCAGAAGCATAAAAAGGCCACCTACGCCCCTCCGATTTTAAAAAGCGAATACCGCATCTGTTGGAAGGCCGAAGCTGAAAGTGTAAGAGACCGTATAAGGGCCCTCTATCCGAACGCTTATACAACCTTTAACGGGAAAAGAATAAAAATCCTTTCTGTAAAAGTTAACGATATTAAAAGCGACCTACCGCCGGGAACGGTTTATCCCTACAACAAAGATGGTCTCTATGTAGTTTGCGGAGACCAAAAGGTGGTTCAAATTCTCGAACTTATAAACCCTAAAGGAAAAAGGATAAAAGGTGAAGACTTTTTAAGAGGTTATAAGGTTGATAGGTTCATTTGAGGTCTTTGGATTTTAACCAGGGCATCATTTCGCGGAGTTTTTTTCCTACTTCCTCTATAGGGTGGTTAGCATCCCTTTCGAGTAGGGCGTTGTAAACGGGTCTGTTGGCAACATTTTCGAGAATCCACTCCCTGGCGAATTCTCCCCTTTGAATCTCTTCGAGTATTTTCTTGTGAACAGGCTTGACCGCTTCGTAAATTCTATCGCCTCTGGTTACATCACCGTATTTTGCGGTATCGGAAATTGAGTAGCGCATGCCCGCTATACCGTGGGCGTAGATAAGGTCAACTATCAGTTTTAGCTCGTGGAGGCATTCAAAGTAGGCAACTTCCGGTTGGTAGCCGGCCTCAACCAAGGTTTCAAAACCGGACTTAATTAGGGCGGTAACGCCACCGCAGAGAACCGCTTGCTCTCCAAAGAGGTCGGTTTCGGTCTCCTCTTTAAAGGTGGTTTCTATAACACCGGCACGGGTGGCACCTATACCTTTTGCGTAGGCGAGGGCAATGTTTAATGCATTACCGGTGTAGTCTTGGTAAACGGCCACAAGTGCGGGAACTCCTTTTCCTTCCTCATACATCCACCTTACGAGGTGGCCGGGTCCTTTGGGGGCTACCATAAATACATCTACCGTTTCGGGAGGAACTATCTGCTTGAAGTGAATGTTAAAACCGTGGGCAAATGCTAAGGCCTGACCTTCCCTTAGGTTGGGCTCAACTTCATTTTTGTAGATTTGAGGTTGAACGGTATCGGGTGCAAGAAACATAATAACGTCCGCTTTTTTGGTAGCTTCAGCGGGAGTTAAAACTTCGAAACCGTCGGCTTTGGCTTTTTCCGCGGAGCGGGAGCTAGGTCTTAGAGCAATAATTACATTAATTCCGCTATCGCGGAGGTTGAGCGCGTGGGCGTGTCCTTGGGAACCGTAGCCGATTATAGCAACGGTTTTATCTTTTAAATATTCGAGGCTTGCATCGTTGTCGTAGTAGATTTTTGCCATATATGCAGATTTTAAAGAAAATCTAATTGGGAATGGTAAATCTCAAGTGGAAAAGTTCCAAACCGTTAACGGTTGGTGTGGAATGGGAATTCCAAATCCTCGATAGGGAAAATTTAGAACCCAAAGACCTTTTTGAGGAAATTGTAAATGATATTCCTAAGGTGTTCCTCCCGATGGTTCATAAGGAGATATACCAATCGATGTTGGAAATTGTTACCCCTCCCTTTGAAGAGGATAGTGAAATTAAGAAACTTTTAAAGGAAATACTATCCACCTTTTCCACCTCGGCGGTTAAGAGAAACTATCACCTGGTAGGGTTGGGAAGTCTCTTTCTTCCCTCGGAGAAAGGAACTAAGATAAATATCGATAATAGGTATAAGTTCTTTGCGGAACAGTTTCAGGAACTTTTGAGGGATTTTTACATTTATGGAATACACATTCATATCGGATTTCCAAACGAAGAGTGGGCCCTTAGAGCTTTCAATAACTTTGTAAAGTTCGCTCCAATCTTTTTAGCCCTTTCGGCTAACTCGATCTTCTATCGAGGTAAAAATACAGGTATCCACTCCTACAGAATGGTAGTTTTCGAAAAACTTCCTAAGGCGGAAATTCCAAGACAGTTTAAAACCTACCGAGAGTATTCGGAAATTCTAGAGCACCTTTTTAAGGCGGATATTATCGAACAGATTAAAGACCTATGGTGGCACGTTCGTTTAAGACCCGACCTCGGAACGGTTGAATTTAGGGTTATGGACTCCTTTTGGGATTTAGAAAGACTTTTAACCATAGTGAGGTTTTTAAAATCGATAGCCCTCTATTCGGAAAGGTATCAAGAAATACCTTTACCGGTTGAATTTTTAAAACAGAACTGGTGGTGGGCAAAAAGGTATTCTCTAGACGCGGACTTTATAGACAATGAAGGTAGAAAATCCCTTAAACAGGTAGCCTACGATTTGATTTACAAACTGGAGCATTTGGGAATTTTTAAAGAATTAAACTACCGCAAAGAGGAATTTCTAAAACTTTTAAGGAAACCCTCATTAGCAAAGGATATAGAACTTAAATCCCGTTCGTTGGGATTAAAGAGGGTGGTTAAACTTGCAGCTGTAGTTTAGCTTTTGCAAATTATTTGCAACTTCCTAAGGGAGTTCATAGAAGGGCTAAATCTATACTTTTAAGTTAAGCTACAAGGAGAATTTACCGATGGGAGAGAAAGTTTATATTTTCGATACCACTTTAAGGGACGGAGAGCAGGCTCCCGGCTTTTCTATGACCACAAGCGAAAAGTTGCAGATGGCCCAGCAGCTCGCCCGTCTCAATGTTGACATAATAGAGGCCGGTTTTGCCGCCGCTTCAAAGGGCGACTGGGAGGCTATAAATCTAATAGCCAAAGAGGTTAAAGGTCCCGTAATTTGCTCCTTGGCAAGGGCTTTAGAGAAAGATATAGAGGCTGCGGCTACCGCCCTCGAGCCGGCGGAAAGAAAGCGTATCCACACCTTCATAGCTACCTCTCCGCTCCATATGAAATACAAACTAAAAATGGAACCCGAAGAGGTTTTGGAGAGGGCCGTTAAAGCAGTTAAATTTGCCCGAAACTTTACCGACGATGTTGAGTTCTCCTGCGAGGATGCCACCCGTAGCGATAGGGAATTTCTCTACAAAATTATCGAGGAGGTAATAAAGGCGGGCGCTACCGTTATAAATATTCCCGATACGGTCGGCTACGCGATTCCCGATGAGTTCTACGACCTAATAAAGTCGATAAAAGAGAATGTTCCCAATATCGATAAGGCGATAATTTCCGTTCACTGCCACGACGACCTCGGCTTGGCTACAGCAAACTCCTTGATGGCTGTTTTGGCCGGTGCAAGGCAGGTCGAATGCACCATTAACGGCATAGGTGAAAGGGCCGGAAACGCCGCCCTCGAAGAGGTCGTTATGGCTCTGAAGGTGAGAAAGGACCACTTTAAGGGTCTCTATACGGAAGTGAATACACCCGAACTTTATAAAACTTCAAGGCTCCTATGCAGGATTACGGGAACCTTCGTTCAACCCAACAAGGCTATAGTGGGAGATAACGCCTTCGCCCACGAAAGCGGTATTCACCAACACGGTGTTTTGGCAAAAAGGGAAACCTACGAGATTATGAAACCGGAGGATGTCGGTTTTCCGAAATCTAAAATCGTTTTGGGTAAACACTCCGGTAGGCACGCGCTAAAGGCAAAACTGCAAGAGCTCGGCTACGAGGTTGACGAGGAAACCTTAAACAAGCTCTTTGAGAAATTCAAAGCTTTGGCGGACCAGAAAAAGGAAATTTACGAAGAGGACCTCGAAGCGTTGATTTACGAACACTTTAGAACCGGCGTAGGTGAGGATTATTTAAAACTTGAACACCTGCAGGTCCAAACCGGAAATAATATCCTACCGACGGCCACCGTAAAGGTCACCTTTAAAGGTGAAGAAAAAACCGCAACCGAAACGGGAAACGGTCCCGTGGATGCTGCTATTAGGGCTATTCAAAAGGCTACCGGTATTTACCCGAAATTTGTCGACTACTCGATAAAGGCCCTAACGCCCAATACCGACGCCCAAGCGGAGGCGAGGGTTGTTATTGAGCTCGACGGCATAAAGGCGAGCGGAAGGGCCAGCGATATAGATATAGTAAAAGCTAGCGTAAAGGCCTACGTTGACGCTTTAAATAGATTGCTTGCGCGTAGGGAGTATTTAAGGGCTAAACAGAACCTCAGAGAGGAGGGAACCGTTTAAAATTTCCATTTTTTGATCTATTTCTGTTTCTCAACAGAAAAAGGCAAAGGCTTAAAACAAGAGTAAATAAATAACACCCAAAAAGGGAAGAACCTCAAGCCTTCCCATTATCATCTCCACCGAAAGTAAGAGTTTCTGCCAATCGCTAAAAATGTTGAAGTTGTTCATCGGTCCCACCTTAGCCAACCCGGGACCAAAAGAGGTTAAACAGGCTATAGATGCACTAAAGGAGGTTATTAAATCATGTCCTCCCAAAGTTAGTAGGATTCCAAAAATAACTCCCGTAAGGGTATAGATGAATCCAAAAGCCAAAACCCCGTAGAGGAGATTTATATCCACAACCTTCCCGTTTATGGAAACTCTTACAACCAACCTCGGATGGACGGTTTTCTTAATTTCCGCCAAGGAAGACTTTAAAAGCAAAACAAAACGGAACTGCTTTATACCACCTGCAGTTGAACCAGAGGAACCACCTATTAAAGTTATCCCCAATATTAGGGCGGCAACAAAGGGTGGATAAAGACTAAAATCGTCGGAAGCAAAACCGGTAGTTGTAGCCGCGCTGACCATTTGAAAGAGGGCAAAACGGAAATCCTCCCAAAGGGAAGGGTAGTAATGGTTAAAGTAAAGAACAGCGGTTCCTAAAAGTGTTGAAACAACAACAACCCAAAAGAGGGAAACTGTTTCAAAGTAGGTAAAGACCTTTAAAGGATTCCTTTCCTTAAAAGCCCTATAGTAGACAACCATATTTAAGGAACCGAGGAACATAAAAAGGGCTATAACAAACTCAACAGCAGCAGAGTGGAACTCTTTAATACTTTCATTTTTGGTGGAAAAACCGCCGGTTGATACGGTGGTAAAGGCGTGGTTTACCGCTTGATACCAACTGAGCCCTACCAATTTAAGCAAAACAATTTCTGCAACTGTTAAAAGGGAGTAGACGATAAGCACTCCCCGGACCATTTTTAAGATGTCGGGCGAAAGTCTCTCCTCCACTATTTTGGAGGCTTCAAATCTAAGTAGATGGTAGGAAGATCTTAAAAAGGGAAGTATCGAAAAAGAAAAGACTATAAAGCCCAAACCGCCGAGCCATTGGGTAAAGGAACGCCAAAGGAGAACGGAAGGTTTTAAAGCCTCTATGTTGTTCAAAATGGTTGCCCCCGTGGTGGTAAAACCGGATACCGATTCAAAGTAGGCGTTAATAGGGTCCTTTATATGGGCCCCTAAAATGTAAACCGAGGCAACCACCGCCGGGAATAGAAACCAAACCAAAACCACCGAAAGGAGTGCCTCCTTAAGGGAGGGTTCCTTTAAAGGGATTTTTAAGGTGGGTAAGAATAGAACAAATACCGTTAAAAAGGGAATTAAGAAGTCTTTCCAGGCTCCATCACCGATATATAAGGAGTAAATCAACGGCAAAAGTAGGGAAGTGGAAAGAATTACCA
>JALSNH010000148.1 GCA_026987085.1 Aquificota bacterium
TCAAGCGGTTCGTTTGTAGCAAACGGAATAGTTTCCCATAACTGCACCTACCACCGAACCGACTCAACCCGGGTCTCCGATGTCGGTATTTCGATAGCCCGCGAGTATATAGACGAAAACTTTGGACACGAATATTTCTATCCGAGACACTGGGGCGAAGGCGGGGCCCACGAATGCATCAGACCGACCCACCCGTGGGATGTGGAAGAGCTCCGCTCTATGATGTTGGCGGGTCAAATCCAACGCCTTACGAGGGACCACCTAAGGCTTTACGAACTCATTTTCAAACGCTTTATGGCCTCCCAAATGAGACCAATCCAAGTGGAGGTTTCTAAGTTCAAAGCGACACCTATTTTGGATAAAGAGGAATTACCCAAACCCGAATTGGTAAACGATGTTTTAACCTCCATCGTTAGGAACGGTTTCAACTTAATTACACTTGTAGAGGTTTACGAACTGAAAGAGGGAACCTTTAAAGTGGTGGAAAAGGAAGAATTTACCGACGAAGGAGGAGAAAAAGTAGAAGAGCACCTTGAGAGTGCAATGAAAATATACAAACTTGTTCCTCTCGCCTATCCATACACCCAAGGAAGCCTTATCGAGGAGATGAAAAACCGCGGAATTGGAAGGCCGTCAACCTACGCCCAAATAGTTCAAAAACTCCTCGATAGGGGCTATGTAATAGAGAGAAAAGGTTTTCTCTTTCCTACCAAGTTGGGTAAGGAGGTTTACAGCTACCTAATAAGGTTGAAGGAGGCGGAAAAGTTCGTTAAGGAGGAATTTACCCGTATCCTTGAAGAGCTGATGGACAAAATAGAACAGGGAGAGGTTCGCTACATAGATGTTTTAAAGGACCTTTATTGGGAGGTTTTAAGAATTGAACGGGTTAGATTACGTTCTTAACTTTTCTTTTTTAGATATATCTCCTTTCCTTTCAATTTAAGTTTTGCCTTTTCTGCAGAAAATCGTACTTTCCGATTCCTTTAGAAGGAGGATTTTAAATCTATCCAAGATAATTTTAGAAAAAAATTAAACGGAAGTAGGTTGTTTTTGTTCAATTAATTCCTTTATTGGTTCCGGATTATTAAACATCTCTTTAAGAATCTCAAATCTTTCTTGTAAGATTTTAGGCTTTTGACGATTTCTATGGGCCACATTCTCCTCCCATTTAGGTGAGGTTTTTACCTGTTCTACCCTTTTTGGTAAAATTTTTTCTATATACACACTAGTTGGAACCTTTAAACTTTCAACCTCACTCAGGGCAAAAGCCAAAAATTCCCACCAATAGGGGCTTTTTACGGCATCTATACCAAATTGAACTTTTAAAGCATTGTAGAGTTCAATTAAATCCTCCGTTAACCTCTGTAGGTCTTCCAAAGATACACCCCTTAAAAAGGGTTTTAAATACTTGTAAAGCCAATCGTAGAACCTTCTAAATTTGAAATATTCCTCAATAGGTTTCTTTTCAACCGATACCTTTAAAGCAACATAAAACCCTACCAAACCCCTTGCAAGGAGAGAAAAACCCAACATCCTCTTTTTGGAAAGGATTTCCCCGGCCTCTTTTAGAAATTTCGATTTTTCACCTTCGTAGGTAAGAACATACAAAAGTTCTCCCTGATTGAGAGGAGTAGGTTTGTAATTGAGCCTTGTAAATATCTCTTTTGCTATATCAAAATCCTCAATTCTTCCGTAAAACAGAACCCCAATTTCTTGGGTTAAAAGTTTGTTCTGCAACTCTTTAGGAAGTTTTGAAAATTTTTTCCCTTCCAAAGTTTGGGCAAGTTCTTCATCAAAATGCTCTATATGTTTATCCAACTTAATTTTGTATTTACCTTCCACAAACTCCCAAATTGCGGTAATCCTTTGGAGTCCATCTAGCAGATGGTAGGTTCCATCCTGTTCCTCCAAAAGGGTTATTTCCGGTAATCCTATCGTTAGAAGGGAATAAATAGCCTCCGACTTTTTGGTTACATTCCAAATTCTACCCCTTTGAAAGTCTGGAACCTTTACAATCCCACTTTTGAGTCTGTTGATTAAAGTTTCCACATCCCAGGTCTTACGCCAGCGCGCCACACCCATTAAGGGTTTAATTTAAATTAAAAAATTTAGAAGTGCTTTTTAAAATCTCCGATTAAGTTCCCAATACCAAGCGGTTTTGATAATAAACTCCAAATCGTTTTATTTTTGTACTATCTGCAACCAAAATAGGAGGGTCTCCCGGCCTTCTATCAGGATTATGACTTTTACCTATTAATCCTGCCAGATCTTCTTCCGATACATTAAAATGACGCAAAGAAATGTAGTGAAGCCCGTAAGCTCTTGAAAAAGCCTCTAAAAAGTTTTTTCAACAAAAGCTTTTAATCGGTCTATAAGGGTTTATAGGATTTAAAGAAGCACTTCCCTTTACAGGAATTTCCTCAGGAATACCTTAAACCGCAGCAGTAAATGAAAAGATAAAGTTCCTAACATCGGTTTCTAACATAGCTTTTAACAAATTGAGGGTGTTTACTGTATTGTTTTGATAATACTTTAATGGGTTTTCAACCGATTCCGCCACCTCTATGGAGG
>JALSNH010000149.1 GCA_026987085.1 Aquificota bacterium
TTCACTTCGAGGGCCGAGTGGAGGCTCCACCTAAGGCAGGACAACGCTATTTTGCGCCTTGGAAGGTTGGCTAAAGAGCTCGGAACCTTGACCGATGAGCAGCTAAAACTCCTCGAGGAGGCGGTAAAAGAGCTTGAAGAGTTCCGCAAAAAGTATGAGGAGACCAAGATTGTAGTTCCCCTAAACGGTGAAAAGAAAAAGATGACCGTTAAGGAGTATTTGAGAAGACCCGACGCCCATTTGGAGGATTTAAAAGACCAAATAGAACTACCCAAGTTGGATTGGGTTAAAGAGGAGCTGGAAATAGAGTTTAAATATGAACCCTACCTCCAAAGGGAGAAGAAACTTAACGAGAAACTTAAGAAGTTGGAGAATGTAAAAATTCCTCCCGACATAGATTGGGATAAGGTTCCCGGCCTTTCGACCGAGGCAAGGCAGAAACTCAAGAAGATAAAGCCGCTTACGGTGGGTCAGGCTGCGAGGATAGACGGCGTTACGCCGGCCCACATTACGGCTATTTTGCTCTATTTAGGCAAGCTCGATTAGTCCTCTTCGCCGTATATTTTTCTTATTTCCTGCTTTAGTGAAGGGTTTAAACCCAACCTTTTTAGGTATTCGTCGCTTGCCTTTAGAACCTCAAAAGGGTCGGAAAAATTTCTTTCAACTATTTTTCTCTTATCTTTGCTAAGTTGGCCAAAGAGTTTTTTCTTTCTCAGTGTTCGGTTATAACCCACCGCGAAGCGGTGGGCTTCGTTTCTTATCTCTCCAAATATTTGATAGAGAGGTTGATATTGCAAAAGGGGTATTTCTCTACCATCTTCGGTAAACAGAATTTCCTCCCTTTTTGCCAAAGCCACTACGAAGGTGGGCAATTTGTAATAACTTTTTACCTCCAGCGCAACATTGAGTTGGCCTTTGCCTCCGTCTATAAGCCAAATATCGGGAACGGGATACTGACCTTGTTTTATTCTTTTTGCCCTTCGGGAGAGAACCTCTTTTAGTGAAGCGTAATCGTCTATCCCTTTTACGGTCTTTATTCGGTACTTTCTATAACACCTTTTGTTCATTTTTCCATTTTCCCAAACAACGCAGGAACCGACTATTCCCTCACCCATAAAGTGGCTTATGTCAAAACCTTCTATCCTTTTGGGGAAGGGAACTTTTAAAACCTTCTCGAAAAGTTCCTTTGTATCTTTATCCACTTCCGGGGATTGGTTAAGTTCTATTAAAGGTTTAACTTCCACGGGAATTTTATCGATTATTTCCACAGATTGGTTCTTTCTCTCTTCTAAAAACCTTTTGAGGAGCTCTTTGTTTATGCTGCTACCCTCGTAAATAATAATCGAAGGTATGTAGTTAACCGAATAGTAGGCGTAGAGCCAGCTTTCTAAACCTTCGTGGAGTTTTTCGGAAATATCAAACCTTTCAAGGCCCACCAATTTTCTAGCCCTTATAAGGTATAGTTCAACTTCCTCCTTTGTGGGATAGTAGAGCCATATATCGGCCTCGCCAAAAGGGAGGTTTAAAACATTTTGGCCCTTTGCAAGGTTTTCAAGGGCCTCTATCTGTTCCTTTAAAGGGATACATTTTTCAAATTCCAGCTGCCGGGTATACCTTTCAATCTGTTCGTAAAGTTTTGGGAGAACTTCACCAACTTCTCCCGATAGGAACGCTTTTGCACTTTCTACCGCCAGTTGGTAATCCTCTTTTGAGATTTTTCCTACGCAAGGTCCCGAACATAAACCTAAGTGGTAATCCATACAGAGTTTGCCCGGTTTGGGTAATTCATCGCAGGTTCGAAGCTTAAAAAGCTTGTGAACCAGCTTTTTAACGGCCTTGGCTTTATTTACGGTAAAAAAGGGGCCAAAGTAGGTGCCCTCTTTTTCAAAGTCCCTAACAATTTCAACTGTTGGAAATTCCTCCTCGGTAATAACGAGCATAGGGTAGCCGCTACCGTGTTTAAAAAGAACGTTATATTTCGGTTTATGGATATTTATTAGTTGCCTTTCCAACACCAGGGCTTCATATTCGTTGCCGGTAATTATGTAATCCAACCGGTCGGATTTAGTGAAAATAGCCAGCTCCTTTTTATCGTTTTTGGCCGCCTGAAGGTGCTGCAAAAGCCGTTTTTTTAAATTTTTCGCTTTACCGATATAGATGTACTCTTTACCCTTTTTAAATAGGTAAACTCCGCTCCTTTCGGGGACCTTTTCTATTAGCTCTTTCCACCTTTTGAGGTTTAAAGGTTTTTCCATACCTTTGGCCGGTTATTAATTTAATTTTGGAAAAATTTGTGGCGGAATTTTTAAGATAAGCAACCTACGGCGGTTAATAGTTCAAGTATCCAGAAAGAGATAGATTAAAGAGGAGGAACAATCGAAGGAAGGTTAAAGGTTTCAAACCTTTAATGGATACCGAGTTCTTTTTCCTTCTCTACAACGGTTCTTAAGGTTTTTAAAACCGCGTCGGGGTTTATAGAAATTGTGTCGATACCCTGTTCAACGAGCCAAGCGGCAA
>JALSNH010000150.1 GCA_026987085.1 Aquificota bacterium
AAGGCGAGGGTTAAATACCGCAAAGGGGAACTCTCGGAGGAGGAATACAAAAAATTTATCCAAGGAAAGATTAAGGAAGCTATAGAACTCCAAGAGGAGCTCGGTCTCGATGTGTTTGTTCACGGGGAGTTTGAGCGTTCCGATATGGTCGAATACTTTGCCGAGCTCCTCGATGGTATAGCTACCACCTCCCACGGTTGGGTAATCTCCTACGGTTCGAGGGTTTACAGACCGCCCATTATTTACGGGGACGTTTCCAGACCCAAACCTATGACCGTCGAGTGGATTACCTACGCCCAAAGCCTTACCGACAAACCGGTTAAGGGTATGCTCACCGGTCCCGTAACCATCCTAAACTGGAGCTACGCGAGGGAGGATATTCCGAGAAGCGAGATAGCTTACCAGATAGCTTTGGCAATTCTCGACGAGGTTCTCGACCTCGAAAGGAACGGTATTAAGATTATCCAAATAGACGAGCCGGCCTTTAGGGAAGCTGTTCCCATAAAGAAAGAGGAGTGGGATAGCTATTTCGATTGGGCTATTAAAGCCTTTAGGCTCTCAAATTCCAAAGTAAAACCGGAAACCCAAATCCACACCCACATGTGCTACTCGGACTTTAACGACATTATTGAGCAGATTTATGAAATGGACTTTGACGTTATCTCCATCGAAGCTTCCCGTTCGAAGGGTGAGATTATCAAGGCTTTCGAACAGTTCGGTAAATGGGACAGGCGAATTGGAGTGGGTGTTTACGATATCCACTCTCCGGCTATACCTTCCAAAGAGGAGATGAAGGCGGTTATGCTCCGCGTTATGAAAGTTCTGCCCAAGGAGCTCCTTTGGGTGAACCCCGACTGCGGTCTTAAAACCCGTAAATGGGAAGAGGTTGTTCCAGCCCTCAAAAATATGGTCGAAATGGCCAAAGAACTCCGTAAGGAATATAACGCTTAAGATTTTTTATTTTCTTCTGTTTAACTTTAAGTTTTAATGGTTGCAAACACTGAATTTTTTAATCGTGCCAAGAAATTTTTACCGGGCGGAGTGAATTCCCCAGTAAGGGCATTTAAGGCGGTAAAGACTCCCCCAATAGTAATAAAAAAAGGAGAAGGTCCCTATTTGGAAGATGTTGAAGGCAACAGATATGTGGATTTTTTAATGTCTTGGGGCCCTTTGATACTAGGTCATAAACATCCCGTAGTTGTTGAGGAAGTTAACAGAGCCGTAGAAGGTGGTCTCTCATTTGGCTTAACCAATCCTTATGAAATTGAACTTGCCGAGGAAGTTGTTGAAAGTGTCCCTTCTATAGGGAAGGTAAGGTTTGTTAACAGTGGAACTGAAGCTGTTATGTCGGCCATTAGGTTGGCCCGAGGCATAAGCGGCAGAAAATATATAGTGAAATTTGAAGGTTGCTATCATGGTCATTACGACAGTGTTTTGGTAAATGCTGGTTCGGGAGTTGCCACTTTTGCCATTCCGGGAACTCCTGGAATACCGGATGAAATAGCGAAACTCACTTTTGTTCTACCTTACAACGATAGCGAAGCTGTAAGGGAATTGTTTTCCAAAGAAGGTGAAAAGATTGCAGCCGTTATAGTGGAACCTGTTGCAGGAAATATGGGTGTAGTTCTTCCAAAAGAGGATTTTCTAAAAACCTTAAGGGAAGAGACTTCCAAATACGGAGCTTTGTTAATTTTTGATGAAGTTATCACTGGTTTTAGATTATCCCTCGGCGGCGCTCAAGAGTATTTCAAAATTGAACCCGATTTAACCACATTAGGAAAGATTGTTGGAGGTGGTATGCCGGTAGGAGCTTACGGAGGTCAAAAAGCTTTTATGGAAAGGGTAGCTCCCGAAGGAGAGATTTATCAAGCGGGAACCCTGTCGGGTAATCCGATTGCTATGGCGGCCGGATTGGCAACCATAAGGGTCTTAAAAAATACCAAACCCTATAAACTTCTAGAGGAAAGAACAGCTTCCTTCGTAGAGAGGATTTCAAAACTATTAACCGAAAAAGGTATCGCACATTCGTACAACCAAATAGGTTCGATGTTTACCATATTCTTTACCGATAAAAAGGTTGAAAACTATAAAGATGCTACTTCCAGCAATCTGGAACTCTTTGCCAAATTTTTCAAAAACCTTTTAAAAAACGGGATTTTAATACCTCCTTCCCAATTTGAGGCGTGGTTTTTAAGTATTGCACATGAAGATAAGGTATTGGAAGAATCCCTAGAAAGGATAGAAAAGGCAATTAAAGAACTCTAAAGGTTAAGTTTTATGCTTTTTCCTCATTAGGTTCTTTTACTTCCTCTTCTTCCTCTTCGGACGCTCCTGTGATGTAGGCTTCCAACTCTACTACTGTGGCCTCTTGCAATTTTTCTTCTATAATACCTTTTATTAACCGATTTAATTTTCTATCATCTCCCATAGCTATCCCATTCAGAACACTGTAAAGCCTTTTAGGTAAAGATAAGCTAATCCTTTTATATCTCGGTCCTCCTCTTCTTCTACCTCTTCTAGCCATTTTTAACCTCCTTTTAAAGGAAAATTATGAAAAAATTCAAATGAAAAGCAACCTATTAAAGGAGAGAAATTAGGAATTTAATAAATGGATGAAACAGATATGTAATTAATCCTGACAAAAACAGGATTAAAATAACAAAAACGCCGTAAAAGGAATATCTGTTGATCTCCTCCATATCCTTTTTAAGGAGGATTAAAAGAGCTATCCCCAAATCTAAGGGAGGAATTGGAATCAAGTTTAAAAAACCAAAAAATGCGGAAATAAAAAATATTGATTTGAAAAGAAATATTAAAACCTCGAAGTTTGAAGGCAATGGAAGAAGTAATATAAGTTTATAGAGCATATATCCTATAAACGCTATAAAAAAGTAGGAAAAGATGCTTACTAGCGAAATTATTAGAGAACTTTTTTTAATATCTTTTAAACGGTGATAGTCTATAGGCACCGGGCGCGGCCAACCAAAAATTATAGGGGTCCTTAGAAAAATTAAGAAAAGAGGTAAAATCACAGTTCCTATTAAGTCAGCATGAATTATAGGATTTAGACTTAGCAAACCTGCTCTTTTTGGAGTATCATCTCCCAACTTTACAACAGTTAAAGCCTTTAAGTAATTATGAAACGTAAATATAAAAACCAAAGAAAGCCATTGTAGAAACGCACTAAATAATTCCGCTATCATCAAACCCTTTATGTTAACAACCTGTTAAGTAGGTTTTGAAAAACTTTCACGAAATTAACTTGCAGGTGGAAATTGGAAAATACTTATTCTTCGTCGGTTTTAAGGAATTTACCTTGGTAGTTAGCCATATTACGAACTTCTGGAGCTTGCAAGTATTTTTTCCTTCGGTAGTTTTCATCCCCCTATCTGTGATAGGTATTTCTACAAACCGTTTTCTGTAAAAATGCCCGGAGCTGCACATCGCTGATACACTGCGATTGGTAAAAGTTAATATTTTTCCTCCTCAACTCTTATAAGAGTTGGTTTTTCCTTTATAAAGGAAAGATTTTCTAACTTTTCTAGTGCCCTTTTTAATTTGCTCTCATACGCTTTATGTGTAAGGATAATTAAGGGAATAACCTTAGAAGGCTTAGGTAAAAACTTTAGGATCCACTCTTGCTGGAGAACTCCTGCTATACTTATACCTTCTTCAGCAAGTATTTTGGCTATTTGATACAAAACACCGGGTTTATCTTCAACATCAAACCTCAAATAGTAGCGACTATAAAAATCTTTTGCTACTTTCAAAGATTTATCGTTCCATCCCAAGGCGGTTATATCAAAAATCTTTCCACAACAGGTTAACTGTTTGGCCGCTTGAATAATATCTTGAACAACAGCTGTAGCTGTGGGATAAGCTCCAGCTCCCGCCCCCTGAAGCTTTAACTCTCCTAGATAGTTGCTTTTAAATAAAATTCCGTTAAAAACTCCATCTACATTGGATAACGGATTTTCAAAGGGAATAAATGTAGGATGCACCCTTACTTCTACCTCTCCACCGTTCCTCTTTTTAGCTATTGCCAATAACTTTAACCTGTATCCTAGTTCTTTACCAAGTTTTATATCGAGTAAATCGACATTGGTAATACCTTCAACAAAAATCTCTGAAAATTTTACAAAACCTCCAAAAGCAAGATTTGCCAAAATTGCTATTTTGTGAGCTGCATCTACACCTTCTACATCAAAGGTAGGATTTGCTTCGGCATAGCCTTTTTTTTGAGCCTCCTCAAGGGCAACGTTGAAAGGTATATTTTCTTCCTCCATTTTGGTAAGGATGTAGTTAGTTGTCCCATTGAGGATACCTAAAATTTCACTAATCTGGTTGGATACCAAAGTTTCTTTTAAAACCTTTACAATAGGAATTCCCCCACCAACTGCACCTTCAAAGAATAGGAAGGTTTTAAATTTTTTCATAAGGCTGGCAATCTCTCTACCATACTCTGCAAGAAGATGCTTATTGGCAGTAATAACCGGTTTAGCCCTTTTTAAACTTTCAACTACTACATCTTTAGCTATATCTACACCACCTATCAATTCCACAACTATATCGGAACTTTCTACCACTTCCTTCCAATCGGTAGTTCTAAGATTTTCAGGAACTTCAAAAAATCGCTTTTTAGACCAATTGCGGGCTGCTACCTTAGAAATTTCTATTTCCACTTCGGCTTTCTCTCTAATTCTTTCCTTTTGGGTAAGTAATATTTCAACAACAGCTGTTCCTACAGTTCCGCAACCAACGATTCCTACCCTTATAGGTCTGGCCATTTGACCAAAACATTTTAAGGGTTAAATCTTTAAAAAAAACCCTTTAATGTTCCAAAAATTGGAGATTATAACGGTAGATTTTTAAGGTAAAATATCCTTTATAAAGTGAAAAAAGTACTTCAAACAATAAGAAAACTTAAGTTAATAGAGTTAAAGGTAGCCAAATTTTATTTTAAATTGTTAGAGGATAGTTCTTCTGCAATTTTTTACATTTATAATATTTTCTCCTTTACCGTTATAGTTTTATCCAGCGTATTAATTATCTTAGAACTTATAAATGAGGTTCCCACTCCTATCCGTCCTTTAGCAGACCGAATTATAGATTTTGCCAGTTTTGTCATTATTTTTGAATGGATCGGTAGGTTTATTTTAGTTTCTGATTTCTTTGACGATTTAGAGCTTAATTATTTTAGATATGGAAATTTAAAAAAAGCTTTGAAAAAAGCTTTTGTTCCCAAATTGGGATACATTAAATCCTTCTACTCCATAGTAGATCTCATTTCGATTCTTTATATTTTTCCACCTTTAAGGTTATTGAGAGTTTTTGCTCTTTTAAGATTATTTCGATTGGGCTTTTACCGTTTTCTATTGGAAGGTTTCATTACAGTTTTTAAAGAAAACCTTACACAATTAGCCTTTTTAGTAATAATATTTTCAATTTTTCTCCTTTTTATGGCATTTTGGATTTTTAACGTAGAACATAGACATAATGAGCATATAAAGACTTTTTTTGATGCTTTATATTTCACCTTTATTACCTTAACCACTGTAGGTTATGGAGATATAACTCCCGTAACAAATAAAGGTCGTCTGGTAGTAATGTTAACTGTAGCCGGTGGAGTTGGTTTATTCTCCCTATTTACCGCTATTCTTAGTTCCGGATTTATAGAATATTTAGAAAGAATTCGTAGAGGAATGATAGAATTTAAAACGTTAAAAAACCATATAGTTATTTGCGGTTGGAATGAAACGGGAAAGTATATTATTAAAGAAATCCGCGAAAATCCTAAGCTGTTTAGGAAACACATAGTGGTTATTACGGAAGAAAATGAAAATGGTATTCCCAAAGAGTGTTTTATTAAAAAAGGAGATCCCACCAAGGAGGATGTTTTATTAAGTGTAAATACTTCCGAAGCGAGCTTAGTTATAATT
The DNA here is from genome assembly GCA_026987085.1 of Aquificota bacterium. Lineage (GTDB taxonomy): Bacteria > Aquificota > Aquificia > Aquificales > QOAS01 > QOAS01. The sequence goes on from JALSNH010000150.1 coordinate 5,940, forward strand.
TTAGCAGAAAAAAAAGAACTTTTAAATGAAGATACTATAGACGCCCGTAGTTCACTTATAGCCCTACTTGTTAAATCTCTATCTCCAAGAATTTACATAATTGCCGAATACCTTAAAGAAGAAAATGCAATTGCAGCCCGAAAAAGAAACTTGGCCAACAAAATAATAATAGCCGGTGAATATCTAGGTAAAATTATCGGTAAGTCGGTTATTCAGCCAAAAAGTTTGGAAGTATTTGAAGAGCTCCTTGAGGATGTGACTATGAGAATTTTTCCTCTAAAAGAGTTTACTGATAAACCAATAACCCTTAAAGAGTTGTTGGAAAAAATAGGATACCTTAAGGTGGTTGCAATATATAAGGGTAAGAGATTGGTAATTGCACCTCCTTTAAATATTCTTTTAAAACCGGAAGATGAACTTGTTTTTCTTGACGAAAGGAATTTATTTTGATAAAATAATCCCGCTAGTGTTTACAAAAGTGGTGCCTTCGAAACTCTTTTCTTTAAAAAATCTAAACCAAGGGGGAAGTTATGGCCAACGAATTTGAGAAGCTGTTAGAAGAGTATCTTGCAAAAGAGGAGGAGCTTCAGCTCCAAAGGGGACAAATAGTTAAAGGGACGGTAGTTGCCGCCGACGATAAAAACTACTACATAGATATCGGCTACAAAATAGAAGCTATCCTTCCTAAGGAAGAAGTTCAAGCTGAGGGTAAGACATTAAATATTGGAGACGAAATTGAAGCGGTATTGGTAAAAATAACTAACCGTTTACAAAATCCTAGACTTTCTTTAAAACCGCTCAAGATTAAAAAATTAACCGAAGAAATTAAGAATGCTGTTGGACAATTCAAACCTTTTGAAGCGGTTGTCGAAAAAGTCCTCGAAAAGAATGGTAAAAAATGGGGATATTTAATCTCCATAGATGGAATAAAGGCCCTTTTACCGCTTGGAGAGGCAACCCAACAACTTAAGGTTGGTGATAAAGTCAAAGTATTAATTGTTGATTTCAAACAGCGTGGTAAGCAACTTAGAATTACAGCTTCTCAAAGAAAATTGGAAGAGGAAGAACGTAAACGTCTTATAGAAAAATATAAACAGCAAATCAAAGAAGGAGATATCGTAGAAGGAAAAGTTATAAAAATAGATCCCAATAAAGGAATAACACTTCAAATTAAGAAAGCTTTAAGAGGTTTCATACCTATAAATGAACTCTCTTGGGGAAGGAACAAAAATCCTTACGATTATGCGGAAGTTGGAGAACGCTTAAAGGCAAAAGTTTTGGGTTGGAGTAAAGATGATACTTTCTTAAGATTAAGCTTGAAACAACTCAAACCCAATCCTTGGGAAAATATTGAAGAAAAGTATCAAGTTGGTGGTAAATACAAAGCCCGTGTAGTTGGTTTAATAGATAAAGGCGCTTTTGTAGAACTTGAGGAAGGTGTTGAAGCTTATGTTCCCAAAACAGAAATAGCTTGGAATATTATTCCCGAACATCCCAAGGAACTTCTTGAAAAAGGCCAAAAAGTGGAAGTTGTTATTACCCGATTAGATAAGGAGAAAAAACGTATAGGAGCTTCCATTAAAAAGGCTCAACCCAAACCTTGGGAAGCCTTTTACGATAAACACCCTGCCGGTTCTGTTGTAAAAGGAACCGTAAAAGAAATTGAAGGTAATAGAGTTATTGTTGAGCTGGCACCGGGAGTTTTTGGTTTTGTAACTAAAGGAAACCTCAGCTGGCTGCCGGTTAAAAATATCGAAGATATCGTTAAAGTTGGAGAGGAAAGGGAGTTTATGGTTCTCGGACTTGGTAGGGATCAAATTAGGCTAGGTTTAAAACAACTGCAACCCAATCCTTACGAAGAGATAAAAGAAAAATATGGTGAAGGGAAAACTGTAAAACTGCCTATTATCGCGGTTGTTAAAGGTGGATATTTACTACAGTTTCCCAACGGTGTTGAAGCCTTCATGCCTAAGCGTGAAGCTACTAAGCGTTTAAAACCGGGTGAAGAAGCTGAAGTAAGAATAGTTACTATAGATCCTGAAAAGCAAAGGGTTGTGGTTTCTATGAGAGAGCAAGAGGCTGTTGAAGAACGCAAGGTATTTGAAGAATTTGTTTCCAAACAACCTGCTGCAGCCGAAGGTGCAGGTTTTACCTTGGCCGATATTTTAAAGGCAAAGTTAGGAGGTCAAAAATAAACTTCCCCCTTGGTTTATTTTTTTTCTAAAAATAGAAGTTGAATTTAAGAGTTTGAAAAATTTTTAGCCAAATCGAGGAAATTTTTAAGAATTTGTAGTCCCCACCTGCGGTAATTTTCATTAAAACCTATACTTTCTGGGTGGAATTGAACACCATAAATAGGAAACTTTTTATGTTGAATACCCATTATTTCATTGTCATCCAAAGAGCGAGCGGTTATTTCTAAATCCTCTGGCAAATTTTTATCGTCAATCACTAGCGAATGGTATCTGATCGCTTCAAATGGTAGATCGAGATTTTTAAAAATACCTTTATTTGTATGGGTTATCTTTGAGCTTTTTCCATGTTTTAAAGTTCTTGCTTTCCTTATTTTGCCTCCGAAAGCAACTCCTATTGATTGATGTCCCAAGCAAACTCCTAAAATTGGTAATTTACCTGCATAGTATTTAATAGCTTTCACTGAAATTCCCGCTTCGTTAGGAGTACAAGGGCCTGGAGAAATAACTAAAGCATTGGGATAAAATTTTTCTATCTCTTCAACTGTAATTTCATCATTTCTCTTTACTATAACATTGGCTCCCAACTCTCCTAGGTAATGAACAATGTTGTATGTAAAGCTGTCATAGTTGTCTATCAAAAAGACTTTCATTAATCTTTATAAGTTAATAAATAAAAAAATGAAAAGCTTTTACTTTTCTTGTGAACCTTCTAATTGAGCTTTCAGTACTAAGTAAGCAGGTTTTAATTTAAGCTTACCGATATAGTATGGGTGGCATTGGTTGCAGGTCTCAAGATAAACAGTTCCTCCTTTAGTACTTAGTAGAGTAAAGGTATTTCCACAACCGCAAACAAAGGTAGTTGGTTTCAATTCCGGATGTATTCCTTTCTTCATCGGTTCTCCTCCTTAGGAATTTTAAAAGCTAAAAAATTTTACTTTAGGATGTATAAAATCCTACCGCAATTAGGGCAGTGAACTAGACCTTCCCCTTTCAACAATTTGGAATATTGAGCGGAAGGTATTTGCATTAAACAGCCGCTGCAGATTTTATTTTGGGCGGTAACAAAAACATTACCGCCAAATTCATATTTTTTCTCTTCGTAGAATTCTACAACCTCTGGAGATATTTCGGATATCAATTGTTTTCTGTAATCACCAAGTTCTTCCAATTTTCTTTTAAGAGCCTGTTCCGTTTTAGATATTTCTCTTTTCTTTTTTTCTATCTTTTTCTCAAACTCTCTAATGCTTTCTTCCATTCTTTCTCTTTCTTTAAATAGAGCATTTAATGCCTTTATTAAATTTTCAATTTCCTTTGTAGCGTTGATAATTTTCTTTTCAGCTTCGGCTTTCAACTTTATAGCTTCTTTGTAATCTTCTAAGCTTTTAGCTTTTACTTTTTTCTTTTTTGCTTCCTCTATTTGCTTATATCCTTCGTTGATAATTTCCTCAAGTTGTTTTCTTCTCTGGGCTAATTCCTCTATTTGAAAATCTATATGCTCGATTTTTCTTCGTCGAGTTCGAGATACCTCTTCTAACCTTTGAATTTCCTGAGGGATTTCTTCCAACTTCCTTTCAAGTTTAATAATCTGAGAATCAATCTTTTGGAGTTCTATAAGTTTTTCCAAATCCTCCTTGGACAGTTCCAACATCAACATCAGTATAACCCCATTTTTAGATTTTTCTAGATATTTAGATAGATTTCACCATGATTAAATAGATCTTGATGGGCCCGGGAGGACTCGAACCTCCGACCGGGCGGTTATGAGCCGCCCGCTCTGCCAACTGAGCTACGGGCCCTTGAATCGTTGTTAGGATTACAAATTATAATAATTTTTTTCGAGTAAGTCAACTCTAAAGGACCTGTTTAAGTTTCTCCTTTTAAGGAAAAAACTGAAATATGTTATTATAAAACATTTTGCGGGAGGAAAACCATGATTCAAAGATATACCTACCTCAACGTTGCCGATAACTCCGGGGCTAAAAAGGTTCAATGTATAGGTATCCCCGGAGGGGCAAG
>JALSNH010000151.1 GCA_026987085.1 Aquificota bacterium
AGAGGCCACTCTTTAACGATAGCATTCACTAACATAGTTTTGGAAAACAAATTTAAAACTTAATGCGGTTTATAGAAATTGCACCCAATTATTATTGAAGAAATAATTACCTTACTTCATAGTTTTTCTATGAAATTCTACTCAAATAGAAAGAAATTAAGGAAGGTATTACAAAATGCCATTGGTTAGCAGAGTTTTGCCTATAAAAATAAGTGGAAAAGAACGAAAACACAAAGTTAGAAAACTTCTTTTAGATTTAGCACATTTTAGAAATCTTTTGATTCTACTAATCCGTGAATATAAAAAAATTTATGGGAATTACCCTCTAAATGTCTCTCTTTTAAACGGCTTAGTAGCAAAAGAATACAAAGGAAAATATCAAGAGGAATTTAACGAGCTACTGCAAAACATTAAAGCTGATAAAAAGCTATCACAATTTTTAGAAAATCTCAAAACTCAAAAGGAAAAAATTGAAAACGCTAATTTAGTCCAAAGTGTAATTAGAAATGTCGTTAAAGATTTTAACAACTACTTTAAAGCTCTAAAGAAATACAAGGAAAATCCTCAAAAGTTTAAAAGTAAACCCAGACCTCCTAAGCCTAAAAAACTCCGCTATCTTATGGATTTTTTGGTTGAGGGGAATAAGAATATCTTTAAGATTGTAGAAGGCAACAAATTCCTTGTAAAACTTCGTAATGGCAGATGGCTAAAAGTTAAACTTCCTAAAGATTTTTTCTACGAAATAAGCTCTTTTAGAATAAAGCTATTGGCTAACGACCTATATGTTGATATCGTTTACAAATATCCGCTTGAAATCAAAGAACCAAAGGGGAGATTTAAAGCTGGAATAGATTTAGGTTTAGATGAGCTTTTGGCTGTAGTTTCTGAAAATCCTAACATAAAAAGTTTTATAGTTTCGGGTAAGGAGCTAAAGGCTTTTAACCAATGGTTTAACAAAGAAAAAGCTAAACTTCAAAGTGAAATAGATAGCCTAAAGAACGAACTTAAGAAGAGAGGAGAAAATTTAGCTAAAGACCAAATTGAAACCATTCAAAAGGAAATAAGAGAACTTGAGATTAGACTTAAAGTTTTATCTGCCCATAGGAGGAGAAAGCTAAATAACGATTTACACAAAATAGCCCGAAAACTTGTGGATTTACTATACGAAACAGGGCATAAAATCATCTATATTGGTAAAAATGCTTTGGAAAGTAAAAACGAAATAAACTTAGGAAAGAAGCTAAATCAGGAATTTGTATCTTTGCCCTTCAGGAAGTTAATAGAACTAATCAAATACAAGGCTCAAGAACTTGGAATGGAAGTTGTTGAAGAAGATGAAGCTTATACTTCCAAAACATCTCCTTTTGCAGATATTTTTAAAGTTAGAAAAACTAAGAACACCAAACTTTGCTTAGGAGAAAGAAAGGGAAACCTTTTTAGGGATTTTATAAGCGGGAAACTTTTCCACGCCGACCTTGTGGGAGCATTAAACATTTTGAGAGTGGGAGCAAAGCTCCTAAAACTTGGATTTCATGAGAATTTAAAGGTTTTATTTGTAAAACTTGCGAACCCAAGAAGGTTTAAGTTAATGGAATTTTTCTACGAAGTATCCCCCGAGTCCCTTAAAGGGATAGGGGGTAGTAGGCAAGCTTTAGAGCTTGCAGGGGTGGACGGAGAAAGGGTTTTTGCTATCAATTGAAGCATTTTTTCAAATTTTTGCCCTTTCTCCGTTCCTAGTCCCCTAAAGTAGGGTTTATCATCTTTTTAACTTGTAATGGAAAGAATCGATGGAAGGGACCCTCAACAGTTGAGGCCTACTAAAATTCAGAGAGATGTAAATATTTATGCCGAAGGTTCGGCCCTTATAGAGATGGGCAACACCAAGGTTTATATCACCGTTTCAGTTCAAGATGGTGTGCCTCCTTTTTTAAGAGATAGCGGTCAGGGTTGGCTCACAGCCGAATATTCCATGCTCCCAAGGGCAGGACAAAGTAGAAGCTTTAGAGAGCGGGGTGGTAAAATCTCCGGAAGAACCCAAGAGATTCAAAGGCTTATAGGTAGAGCCTTGAGAACCGTTGTAGATTTAACCAAACTGGGTGAAAGAACCCTTTGGGTCGATTGCGATGTTCTGCAGGCCGACGGAGGAACCCGAACCGCCTCCATAACCGGCGCATGGGTGGCCGTTGCCGATGCCCTTATAAAGTTAAAGGAAAAGGGAGAACTCGAGGAGGTTCCTCTAAAGGATTATCTTGCCGCTATAAGTGTGGGTAAGGTGAACGATAACCTTCTGCTGGATTTAAATTACGAGGAGGATTCTCAAGCGCAGGTCGATATGACCGTTGTGGCCACCGGTAGCGGTAAACTTGCCGATATTCACGCATTAGGTGAGGAGGCTCTCTTTACCCGCCAAGAGTTTGATGATATGCTCACCCTCGCTTTGGACGGTATAGAACAACTTGTCAAC
>JALSNH010000152.1 GCA_026987085.1 Aquificota bacterium
AAAGCGTTAACAAGCGGATTGGTAGCGTAGCTATCCTCATAAAATGTGTCCCCGCCGACGGTGGGAACCCCTATAGGGTTTCCGTATCCTCCTATCCCTTTAACGACACCTTTATTGAGCTCCCTACTTTTGGAGTCCTTTCTTATATCTCCGAACCTCAAAGAGTCGGTTAAGGCTATAGGCCTGGCTCCCATAGAGAGGATATCCCTTATAATCCCACCTACACCGGTTGCGGCACCGTGGAACGGCTCTATATAGGAAGGGTGGTTGTGGCTCTCTATCTTAAAGGCAACCCAAACCTTGTCGTCTATCTCAACAACCCCCGCATTTTCACCGGGACCTTGAATCACCCAAGGTGCGGAGGTTGGAAACTTTCTTAAATGCCTTCTTGAGGATTTGTAGGAGCAGTGTTCACTCCAAAGGGTTCCGAAAATACCAAGCTCCACCTCGTTAGGTCTCTTTTTAATCAGCTCCTGTAGGAGTTTGTATTCTTCATCCGTTAAACCGTGCTCCTCCCAAGGTTTGCTCTCCATAGCAGACTATTTTCTCTGATAACCAGTTTGCACAGAGCCAGAAGGATTAAAAAAGAAAATTTACTGAGAACTTCCGTTCTTATTTTGTCGGTTGTAAATGGCTGAAAGGACCCCATTAACAAACTTTGCAGCTTTTTGATTAACAAAAGCCTTAGCAAAGTCTATGTAATCATTAAAAGCCCTACCGGGATCTTGAACTCCAACGTAGGTAAACTCTGCAGCTCCCAACCTTAAAAGGTTCCTTTCTATACTTCCCAACCTATCGAGGGTCCACCCTTTTAAAAATTCCTCTATAAGACTATCAATTTCCAATCGATGCTTGCTGTAAGCATCTAATAAATTTGTAGCGTAATCCCTAATTTCCCCCATATCTTCCGAAACCCTTTTTTGGGAAAACTCGATAATCTCCTTCAAATAGGTTTTTACAATTTCTAAAATCTTTTGACGAAAGTCATTTTCCAAATCCTTTAGTTGTTCAAAGTTTTGCGGCAATTTTTCCTCTATTTGTTGTATTAACTTTATAAGCTCCTCAAAAAGTTCCCTTCTTTCCTTATCGATCCTTTTGAGATTTTTAAAGTTTTTTTTAAGTTCCTCAAGTAGGTTTAAAGCCTTTTCTTTTCTCTTTTTGGATTTTTCGCTAAGCCACTCCGTAAATGTGAGGGAAAAATTGTGAAATTCATCAATAGACTTAAGCAATGCATAAACAATATATAGAGCCTTTCGTAGTTTATCGGCTAAAATTTCTTCCTCAGAAAGATTTTCAAACTTCTTAGCGTAAACTTCAGTGTCAAATTCTTGCCCGCTTTCTATTTTCTTTAAAAGCTCCTCCGCCAAAGTTTTAGCGTGGTTGTAGCTCTCTTCCAATGTTTTCCAATAATTCTTTGCTATAGTCTCTATAGGTTCACCGGTTATATCCCACTGATATAAGATGTTAAAGGCGTGCTTTCTTGAGTATTTTCTAAAGCGCATTGCAAAAGCTTTTAAATTTAAACGGAAATGCTCAATGAGGTAGGCCGAAATCGTTTAGAAAACGAACATTTGTTGATATAGTTCCGTCGGAATAGCGAACAAATCTCAAAAAGCTATTGAATAGGAATCTAACAGAGCCCCATAAATATGTTGCTTTAGGGTCGGTTGAGGGCACCCAGTGATAACCGATTAGTGCGGTATTTCCAAAGAACTTTTCTACAGTTATACCTACAACCAAACCTTCGTTAGGCTCGAAATAGGGTGCTAAAGAAATATTTATCCCTTCCAAAAATTGGGAGGAAATTCTGTTTACTATGTTTGTAGCTTCCGTTGAAATTCCTTTTAAAAGGATGGAAGTTAAGGGAGATTCTCCTATTGTGGATAGGATAGAGGAACCGGCACCCGAACCGGAAATAAGTTCCATCAAAAGTTCCTCTTTAGGTGCCGGAGGAACAGAATAGATATCAAATTTTAAATTTTGCCAAGGTAGATAACCGTAAATTTTTAAATATATAGTTTTGTCCGGAGCGTAATATACCAGCGGGAGATTTAGATAAACCTTTTCACCCCTCACAGAAATTTTTCCCAAATTCACATAGAAAGTTTTTCCCAAAATGTTTAACTTTCCATAGTTTATTGAAATATCTAACTTTTTAAGGTTATTTTTAATAAATCCTTCAAAAGTTATAACAAAATTACCATTAGGAGTTTGTATATATACAGGAGACCTTGAATATAGATTCAAATTTAAAGAAATTGGTAATTTCCTATTCCCATTATTTTCTTCACTTTTAGGAAATTCATATTTGTTTACCTTTATATAACCTCCAATACCTGTATTGACATTTAAAAATAACTTCCTTTTATAGGTAAAGTTTCCGTTTAAATCCAAATTGAGATAAGAATTTAATGCGTCTTTATAAAAGAATCTAAGAGGTATAGAAACAAAGTTAAAACTACCGCTTAATTGTGCTCCAAAAGGATAACTTACCTGAATGTTTCCTAAAGGTGTTTGGGTAAATAGGTCTAATAGACCTATAAAGGTATCAATCTTTTTCCTGTTTGCGAAAAGGGATATGTATACCTTTAAAGGTTTATAGAAATAGTAAGAGTAAAGCGTAAGTTCTTCCGAATAGCTCCAATTTAAGTTTTCAAGAAATTTATCTAATGTCCCTTTATAGGAGAAGGAAAAATTTAAATACTTAGGTTGGGTAATAACAGTTTTAAACTTCTTAAGGAATATATTTAGAAAATCCCTTTTTATGGAAGTTTTTAAAGAGAAAACTATATTGTTATCTTTTAAGTTTCCAAAAGTTGTAAGTTTAATTTGACCTGTATTATTAAAGGTTTGTATGTTCCATTCTATATTTTTTAAGCTGTTTCCTTTTAATAAGATTTGTTTGAAACAAATTAAAGGAAAGTTTACATAAAAAATGCAGGAAGGGTAGCCTAAAAAACTAAATTTTTGACCTTTGAAGGTTCCGCTGTAGGGAATAACAAAGAATATAAAAGAATTAATATCTTTAAAATTTAATAATCCTTCAGTTTTTAAAAATTTCTTTTCAAATGAAAAACTTCCTAGAATGGAAGTGTAATTATTTTTAAGGACATAGTTTCCTTTCCAAATATTGGAAAATTTTTTATAACCTCCACTTAGGGAGTTTTTTAAAATCTTTATTTGCCAAAAACCTTTTATTGGAGTTAATTTGGTATCCACATAAAAAGGAATTTTTCTTTCATTAACCTGAAAAGAACCGTTGAGTTTTGCGTTAAATTCCTTTTTAATAGGAAAAATTTTAATTTTTCCCTTCCAATTGTTGGAAAAGTTTATAAAAACCCCTTGCTGGTTGGTTAAAATTTTGCTTTTAATATCCCTTAATTGTATATCTTTAAAAGTTAACTTTGATAGGTATATCAAAAATTTTCCTCTTTTTGAAAGTTTAGCTTCCAGTAGTGGAAAATTAAAATTTAAAGGATTTTGATTTATAAAAAGGTTCCCCCTTAGATAGCCCCATAAATATTTCCTTTTACTAATTAGGGTTCCTTCTGCGCTACCTTCCAACCGAATTTTTAAAACTTTGTTTTTACCTTCTACGTTAAATTTCTCCTCTTTTATAGAAAGGTTTTTATAGCTTAGGCTTTTCCAAAAACCTTCAATCGAATAGGTGCGTTTATAAAAGAAAGCGAACAGATTTAGATTTGAAATATTTAAACCGCATAAATTATTAATATTGACCCTTTTAGCTAAAAGTTGAACTTTAATGGGCGAAAAGTTTGCGGTAATAGAACCCCCTTTAGGTGAGGACGCTAACAATTTCCCTTTTAGGGTTTTCAAATTCAAAAAACCTTCCGCGTAAAGGGAGTTATTTAAATCGTTTATTCCAAAAAAGAGATAACTATTTGAAATAAGTCCTCCGAAAGTTAAGTTCGAATTAGAACAAAGATGGATGTTTCCTAAAAATCCCACTTTGGGAGAGTTTATAGTTCCAAAAACTTTTAATTTTGCCTGTAGAAGCTGATTATTTAAACCTCCTTTACCGTAAATTTTGTCTTTCCAAAGGGAACCTTCGTAGGTAAATTGGAAATTTTTAAAGTCCCCATTCAGGGAAGTTTTTATTTTCTTATCAAAAACTACCTTTGCGGAGAAAAATGCGTTTAATCCGCGTAGGTAATTATTCAATTGAATTTCACCTTTTTGTGGATTTATTCTTGTATCGAGTTCCCCTTTTAGGTTGGATATTTGATAGTTGGTATTACCAAAATAGGTGTGGAAATTGCCATAGATTTTTAAATCCTCTACAGATGTAAGGGTTTGAGCTGAATTGTTTAAAACTTCCAAATATTGAAGTTTAATTTGGTTCTTTTGTATAGAAAAGCTATATAGGTTGATTGAAAAATTTCCGTTTTTGATATATGTATCTTTTACGTAAAACTTAAAAGGGAATTCTGAAAAAATTTTTGCAAATAAAATGAGATTTTTTCTAATTTCCTTCCCATTTAAGGAAACTTTTTCCGAAATATAATCTTTAGTAGGCTTAATATCTATTGTTAAACTCCCAACTTTTATATTGAAACCTTTCCAAAGGAGGTTGTAAATTCCAAAATTTACATTACCTATGGTAGCTTTTATTTTTTCTACTTTAATTCCTACAAATGTTATCAGGGTTATAAGGAAAATTACAAAGAGTGTGACGAATAAAAACAGAAAACGCCACATTTTAAATTTCTAAGAGAAATAATATTATCCGTTTATGGTTAAGTATTTTTCTATTGCCTTCTTAATAAATGTTATTCTTTTCGTTTTCTATTCCTTCTGGCTTTACAATAGCTTAACCGGTATATTAAAGTCATCTAAGGAATATGTAGCTCCTATCCATATTTTTATAAAAACTGAAAAAGTAAATTTTCAAGAGTTAGAAAAAAATTCTCAATCCGCAGAGGCGGCTAACACTTATTCAAATGAAGAAACGAGTTTGCCCAAAAGAAAGTTAAAAGCGAAACAGTTAAATAGTGGCTCCTCCTTAATAAATTCCTTAGAGAAAGAGGTAGGGAAAGATTTCTTGCCTTTACTAAGTAAAATTTCAACAAAAGCTTCCGCTACCCTTTCGAGGAGCGGAAAATTAACCTTGAATACAAACCGTAGGTTGGTTTATATCCCGAAAATTAACCTTGTAAAGGTTTCGGTTCCTCCCGCACCCGCGGAGGTGAAAATTACTATACTTCCAGATGGTAGGGTTATTAATGCGGTATTGGTTAAAAGGAGTGGAAATGCCAAGTTGGACGAATTACTTTTAAGGTTCAGTAAAAATTTAAAATTTGAACCTATTAACGCACCTGTTATTCAGGAACTTTATATTGTTTATACCTTTACCATTAAAGGTTAGTTTTCTTTCCTTAAACCCTAAATTGGCCATTTACCAACTCCATAAACCTATTGAAGATTTCTTCTGTATGAAATTCCTTTTTGTGGGTTTTTAGCAAAATTTTCCAATCCCAATAGTTGTTTTTAGCTTCCAAAAAGGAAACCTTTTCAAGGTTATCGTTTTCAAAAATCCCTACTAAAGTAGACATATAAGGCTGGTCTACTCCATAGCGTTTCCAACTAACAACACCGACAACAAACGCTTTATTTCCGTTTTTTTCTCCTAAACCGAAAAATCCCAAAACATCTTCCACCTGAGAAGGATAAAATTTCTTTAGTCCCTCTTTTAGAGCCTCAAATATTTTTTTGAAATCCTCCTCGGTAAGAGGTTGGGCGTTTTCCAAAGAGAGTTTTTGATTGGAACTGCCTTTTGAAGGTTCCTTTGTAAGTTTTATAACCTTTTTGGGAGTTGAAGTCTCCGTAGAAGGTTTTGAGGATATTACCGAACCATTTTTGCGTTCTTTTTCCTCTTCAACCTTCTGCTGTTTTTTGTCGTTTTCACCTCTAGGGTGAAATTTAATAATCTTTGCCATCTTTAATTAAAGGGTATTAAGAGGTGGCAAACTTTTCCACTATGCCTGTATATCTAACAGTTCAGCCTGAAAACATTAAAATGGACAATAAGACCCTTGAAGAGGTAAAAAAATTCGCAGATAGCCTATTAAAGGTCCTCAAACTTGAAAATTTGGAACTAAGTTTGGTTTTTACCGACGACAAAACGATACGTCAACTGAATAGAGAGTGGAGAGGAAAAGATAAACCTACCGATGTTCTCTCTTTTCCTCAAGATTTTCCAGAAATGGATTTGGAATGTAATAAAGAACCTGCGGAAGTTTTGAACGAGGTTATAAGAAACTGTAAAGGTTGTAAAATTTTAGGAGATATTGTTATTTCCCTGGATACAGCCCAGAAGCAAGCCAAAGATTTTGATTGGAGTTTTGAAAACGAATTAAAAAGGTTGGTTTTGCATGGAATGGTTCACCTGTTAGGCTTCGACCACGAAAAATCTCCTATCGATGAGAAAAAATTTAGGGAAATTGAAAACTTTTTATGGAATCTTGTTGAAAAGGAAAAACCTTTTAGGTGGTAAAAATATTAGAAAATCCTTATATCCTTTCCTTCTTACCCTTTTGGTGATAAAGTTTAGAAATTGAGAAACCTTTTGGAGGGTTTTTAAATGGGTAAAACCTATTGGGAAGTATTTAAAGAGAAGGGTATTTCCCGTAGGGAGTTTTTAAAGTTTGCTTCCTACATAACCGGCTTGATGGGTCTTGCACCCTCTATGGTTCCCAAAGTGGTTCACGCTCTGGAAACCAAAGAAAGGGTTCCCGTTATATGGATACACGGTTTGGAATGCTCCGGCCCTTCCGAGGCGTTCATCCGTTCGGCCGCCCCCTACGCATCGGACCTACTGTTGAACGTAATATCCGCAGAAATTGACGATATTCTGCAAGCCTCCGCGGGAGTTTATTACGAAGAGAACGGAAAAATAGTTTACAAAGGTTATTTAAAGCACGAAGAGGATGCTCTTAACAAATACCGCGGTAAATACATAATGGTTGTCGAAGGTTCTATCCCATTAGGAAACGACGGTAAGTATTGCATTGTTGGCGGTAAACCCTTTAAGGAGGAGGTTCTAAAAGTTGCCGAAGGAGCTGCAGCTATCGTGGCGGTAGGTTCCTGCGCAACTTGGGGAGGTATACCCAAGGCTAGACCTAATCCAACCCAATCGGTCGGTGTAATGGACTTTTTACCCAACAAGGTGGTTATCAACGTTTCCGGTTGCCCACCCATTCCGGAAGTAATTACCGGAACAATCCTCCATTTGGCGCTGTTTGGTCCTATGCCTCTGGACGAAATGGGTAGACCTAAACAATTCTTTGGTAACAGAATTCACGACACCTGTTATAGGAGACCCTTCTTCAATGCGGGTCAATTTGTAGAAAAACCGGACGACGACGCTGCCAAAAAGGGTTGGTGCCTCTACAAAATCGGTTGCCGTGGACCTACAACCTACAACTCCTGCGGTAATATGAGGTGGTTCGGCGGCATTTCCTACCCGATTCAGTCGGGAGCTCCCTGCATCGGTTGTGCGGAACCCGACTTCTGGGATAAGGACCCATTCTTCCAAAGGTTGCAAAACATTCCACTACCTAACGTTGAAACTACCGCCGATAAAGTTGGAGCTATCGCTGCCGGTGTAACCGCCGGTGCATTGGCAGTTCATGCCGTTGCAGCCGGTATTAGGCACTTTAACAAAAAGGATGATGAGCATTAATAGGGTGTTCCCCTTTTAAAACCTTTTAAAGGAGGTATAAAAAATGGCTAAGAGGGTAGTTGTTGACCCCGTTACAAGGATAGAAGGACACCTCCGTTTGGAGATTACCGTAGATGAATCGACCCATAGGGTGGTCGATGCTATATCTTCGGCCACCATGTGGAGGGGTATTGAGGTAATTCTCCAAGGAAGGGACCCCCGCGACGCGTGGGCTTTTGCCCAAAGGATTTGCGGAGTTTGCACAACCATTCACGCCTTAGCATCGGTAAGGGCTGTTGAGGATGCCTTAGATATTCAAATACCCAGAAATGCCAACTATATCCGTAACATAATGTTAGGAACCCTCCACGTTCACGACCACGTGGTGCACTTTTACCATCTACACTCGCTCGACTGGGTTTCCCCCGTAACAGCCCTAAAGGCCGACCCCGTTAAAACCGCCGAATTGCAAAAGCAAGTTTTAAAATGGGCCGAACCTCTAATAGCTTTAGCCCACGATTATACCGGTATAAAAGCCTATGCAAGAAAATTTCCCAAGGCTACACCGGCCTACTACAAAGCAGTTCAAGATAAAATTGAGCAGATAGTAGAAAGTGGTCAGTTAGGTATCTTTGCACCAGCAAATTGGTGGAATCATCCCGACTATGCAAAACCCAAAGAAGGTGGAAAACTGCCTCCCGAAGTTCACCTAATGGCTGTAGCCCACTACCTTGAAATGCTCGATACCCAAAGGGAGTTCGTAATACCTCACGTTGTATTTGGAGGTAAAAACCCCCACCCCCACTATCTGGTGGGCGGTATGAACTGTTCAATTTCGCTCAATGATGGAAATGCTCCGGTAAACGCTGCAAGACTTGGATTGGTTCAAACTTCGATAGAAACCCAAATGGATGCGGTTAACTTCTTCTATCTGCCCGATGTGTTGGCTATAGCGGCACTCTACTTTAAAGCCGGCTGGTTCTACGGTGGCGGTCTATCAAAAGAGAGGGTTCTCGACTTTGGCGAATATCCCGACGAACCTTACAGAGACTTTAGCAGAACCGGCGATTACTGGAATAAAATTCTCTACCACTCTAACGGGGTGGTTCACAATTTCAAAGAGGGGGTAGAAAAAGCTAAATACGAGCAGTTCAATAAAGATAGCCTTGAATATATAGCCGAATACGTGCAACACTCCTTCTACCACTACAAAGAGGGAGATAATAAAGCTCTCCATCCGTGGATGGGTGAAACTATTCCTGCACCCGAAGACGTTCCTCCAACACCTTGGAAGTTCTTGGACCCAAGCAGAAAATATTCCTACTCCAAAACACCTGTTTACAAAGGTATGACCCACGAAGTAGGACCTCTTGCAAGATATATAATTACCTACACCGCGGTAAAACAAGGTCATGTGAAACCCTCTTTTGTTGATGAAATGGTTGTAACCCAAATAGAGGAAGTAACCAAATACTTCAACAAAAACTTTGGATTGGATTTGAAACCCCACCAATGGTTACCCACCACCGTCGGTAGAACCATAGCGAGGGCGTTGGAAGCCCATATGGCCGCTAACGTTAACAGTTACTTTATGAAAAAACTCTACGATAACATAAAGGCCGGCGATACCGCCGTTGCAAATACCGAAAAATTCGACCCTCAAACCTGGGGAAGCGGTATTAAGAAAGGTGTAGGGATGACTGCAGCACCGAGGGGAGCCCTGTCCCACTGGGTAGTTATAGAGGGAACCAAGATTAAAAACTATCAAGCTATCGTCCCAACCACTTGGAATGTTGCCCCCAGAATTAAAAATGAATATGGTGAACAGAGGGCCGCTTACGAGGCCGCGATGCTCGATACGGAAGTTAAAGTTGCAACCGAACCGGTTGAAATACTCAGAACTATCCACTCATTCGACCCCTGTCTCGCATGTGCAACCCACATTTACAACAAAGATGGTGAAGAAATTACCAGCTTTAATGTAAACTCCGCTTGTGCGGTTTAATCCTTTTTTTAAACCCTTTGGAGGGTTAAAAGATGGTTGCCAACGTTATTAAAAGGACCTTTTATAGGTTCTATCTATTTCAGCCTGGTCTTAGAATTTGGCACTGGATTCAATTTTTAGCTATTGTGACTTTATTTGTTACGGGTCTGTATATAGGAAACCCATTTTTTATAGGTTCTGTTGGTTATGAAGCTACCTATGCTTACGCTCACAACATTCCTATGGACCTTGTAAGGTTGATACACTTCTCAGCCGGTTACATTCTGCTATTTGCATTCCTCTACAGGTTGTTCTTAATGTTTACCAAAAAGTCCCACTTTTGGTTAATAATTCCAAAATTCTGGAGGGGTTGGTTCTGGAAGGGACTGTTTGAGGTAATACTCTTTTATCTTTTCATAAAAAGGGACCACCTACCCCTTATTAGGAACCC
>JALSNH010000153.1 GCA_026987085.1 Aquificota bacterium
TAGCGTTCCAAAAGCTCATTTTTTAAGTCGTATAGCAAATTTTCAAAATCGCAAGGTCTTTTTTGCCTTTTTGCCTTTTTCTCTTTTAAGCGAGGCATTTCGCCCTTTTTAAGGAAAGCATCCATAGGAGTTAAAAGATTAAATTAAGTATCCTCCAACCGTTTTAAAAGTTCTTTGTAGGCCTCCTGGAGATCTCCCAAGTCGTAGCGGAAAACATCTTTATCGAGTTTCTTTTTAGTTTTTGCATCCCACAAACGGCAGCTGTCGGGTGAAATTTCATCGGCCAAAACCAATTTTCCATCGGAGGTTTTTCCAAACTCCAATTTAAAGTCCACAAGGATTATGTTTTTCGCGGCGAAGAAATCTTTTAAAACTTCATTTACCCGAAGGGCTATTTTTTTCATCTCTTTTACATCTTCCAAGTCAGCCAGTTTTAAAAGCTCTATGTGCTCCTCACAAACCAGCGGGTCGTGGAGTTCATCGTTTTTCCAGAAAGTTTCCACAAGAGGTTTTTCTAACCTTGTTCCTTCCTCTATTCCGTATCTTTTAGTAAAACTACCCGCTGCATAGTTTCTAACAACTACCTCGACGGGAATAATTTCTACACGGTAGGCGAGCATCTCCCTATCGGAGAGCTTTTTAATGAAGTGGGTTGGAATACCCCTCTTTTGAAGAAGCTCGAAAATCATCGAGGAAATGGTGTTATTGATAACACCTTTACCGGTAATTTCCTCCTTTTTTACACCATCAAAGGCGGTGGTATCATCTTTAAAGTAGACCACAACCTTATCGGGATCTTCGGTTGCGTAAATTATTTTGGCCTTTCCTTCGTAGAGTTTTTCCCTCTTTTCCATAGAGTAAACTATGGTAGAGAAGAAAGAAAGTTAAGAACCTTTAGCGGGTTCTATAACCTGCCTAATCGGGAGACCGTATTTAATTGCAAACTCATAGTCCCTCTCATCGTGCGCCGGGACGGCCATTATTGCCCCGGTTCCATACTCCGCAAGGACGTAGTTTGCCGTCCAAATAGGAATTAAATCTCCCGTTAGAGGATGGATTGCATAACGACCTACGAAGGTTCCCTCTTTTTCTTTTACCCTTCGGCGTTCTTCAACGGGCATAGCCTTTATACGGTTTACAAACTTTCTAACCTCCTCCTCTTGAGGAGTTCCTTTGGCCAGTTCCAACGTAAGTTCATGTTCGGGAGCGAGAACTATAAAGGTAACTCCAAATAGAGTATCCGGGCGGGTGGTGAAAACTACTATCTCCTTATCGAGGTCGGATACTTTAAAAACTATTTCCGCACCCTCGGAGCGCCCTATCCAGTTCCTCTGTTGGGACAGGACCCTTTCGGGCCATTTTCCCTCGAGCTTTTTAAGGTCCTCCAAAAGTCTATCGGCGTAGGCGGTTATTTTTAGATACCAGGAAGGTATCTCCTTCTGAACTATTGTGGTGTCGCAACGCCAACAGCGACCCTCTATAACCTGCTCGTTGGCCAAAACCGTTTCGCAGGAGGGACACCAGTTAACGGTTGCGCTCTTTCTGTAGGCTATACCCCTTTCGAGCATCTTTAAAAATATCCATTGGTTCCATTTGTAGTAATCGGGATTGCAGGTAGCTATCTCCCTATCCCAATCGTAGGAGAGGCCGAGCATTTTAAGTTGCCTTTTCATGTTCTCGATGTTTTTATAAGTCCACTCGGCCGGGTGGATTTTATGCTTAATTGCCGCATTTTCGGCGGGAAGTCCGAAGGCATCCCAACCCATAGGGTGGAGGATATTTGCACCCTTCATTTTGAGGTATCGGGCTATGGCGTCCCCTATGGTGTAGTTTCTAACGTGCCCCATATGGATATTACCGGAAGGGTAGGGAAACATTTCGAGGACATATTTTTTGTTAGGTTTCCCTTCCTCGGTTTTAAAGGCTTTTTCCTCCTCCCAACGTTTTTGCCACTTTTTCTCAACCTCTCGTGGATTGTATTTTTCCATCTCTCTCTAAGAGTTAACTATTTTCTTAACTTTCCAAAGAGGAAATTCAAAACTATCTTTTCCTTTCAATGGAGGAAAAAAAGGAACAACATCAAGAGAAGGAGAAAACCTTCCAAGAGTTCCACGATTGGAGAAAGCCGATAGATGAACAGGTTAAGGAAGATTTAAAAGGCTATTTCCAAGATAGGGATTACGTTGTAATGGCGGTTCCCAAAGAGGAACCGCTAAGAGCCTGGGTTGTAAAAGCTACAAATACGGCAAGAACAGCTCAACATATTCACAACCTCTCCCCTATGGCGGCGGCGGTAATGGGTAGGGCTATAGTTGGAGCGATTCTTCTTAGCTCGCTTATAAAGCACGGTTCCGACCAAAAAATAGCCCTCAAAATTGAAGGAGATGGACCTATCGGCTATGTCTATGTAGAGGTGGACGGGAAGGGTCGTGTTAGAGGTTTGGTAAAGAATCCCGATGTTCCGCTCTTTACCAAAGAGGTTAACGGTAGAACCAAACTCGATATAGCTAAGGCGGTAGGCAACGGAACCCTAACGGTGATAAAGGACCTTGGTATGGGAAAGCCCTACGTGGGTGTAGTTCCCCTTGTTAGTGGTGAAATTGCGGAGGACATAGCTTACTACCTTGTTCAATCGGAACAGATACCTTCGGCGGTAGGTATCGGCGTCAAGCTCGGCGAGAACGGTCAAATAAAGGTAGCGGGCGGATGGATGGTTCAAGAGATGGGAGGAACTTCCGAAAAAGCTCTCCAAGTAATTGAGGAAGCTGTTAAAAAACTGCCCCCCGTCAGCGACCTATTGGAACAAGGTAAGCGCCCCGAAGATATAGCGTTGATGCTAATTCCCAAAGAGTTAAATCCCCACCTGTTGGGATTAAAGGAGATTGAATATTACTGTCCCTGCAATGAGGATATGGTTAAAGGTTTGGTAGCCGGTCTACCCGAAGATGAAATTGAAAAAATCTTCAACGAAAATGAGTTTATGGAGATAACCTGCCACTTTTGCGGAAAGGTATACCGCTATACCCGCGATGAGGTAGAAAAGATTAAAAAAGAACTTTCTAAGGAAAAAGAAGAGAATTCCACCGATGAAGGTGAAAAAAGTAAAGACCAAAGTTAGTTCTCTTGCAAAAATGAATTTAACCTTTTTAGGACCCTCTCTTTTCCTATAACTTCCACGAGAAGGTCGAGACCAACCCCTTGGGTTTCACCGGTAAGGGCAACCCTTAAAGTTTTAAACACCATTCCCGGTTTTAGTTTTAGTTCTTTTGCCACCTCTTTGGCCAATTTTTTGAAATCTTCACCTTTTAGTGTTTCGAGGTTTTCAACCTTCTCCTTAAAGAGTTTTACAATTTGCTTGGCCACCTCGGGAGTAATCTTTTGAATATGTTTTTCCGCATCGGGAGAGAGGGTAATTTCGTCCACAAAGAAGGGTTTGGCCCTTGTGGGAAACTCCTTTAGTGTAAAGAAACTGTCCCTAACCTTGGAGACGACAGTTTTTATATACTCCCTCGGGTAGGAGAGAATGGTATCGACCAACTTTTGGAGTTCTTCATCAAATTCACCTTTGTAGGTTTTTAGGTAATTAATTACCCTATCGGTGAGGTCCTCTATATCGAGAACCTCCCTTATATAGACCCCGTTCATCCAGTAGAGTTTTTCCTTGTTGAAAACGGCCGGTGCGTTGTGGATATCGGTTATATCGAAACGCTCTACTAGTTCCTCTTTGGAAAGTATCTCCTTACCGTCTTTGGGATACCAGCCCAAAAGCGAAAGGAAGTTAAACAGAGCCTCCGGTAGGTAGCCATCAATTCGGTATTGCCTTACCGAAACGGCTCCATGACGTTTGGATAGTTTACTCCTATCTTCGCCCAAAATTATCGGCAGGTGGGCGAACTTTGGCATAGGAAAACCGAGCGCCTCGTAAATTAGCATCTGTTTAAAGGTATTGGCAAGGTGGTCCTCACCCCTGATAACGTGGGTAATTTTCATTAAAGCGTCGTCGACAACCACAACGAAGTTGTAAACCGGACTCCCGTCGGAGCGGACTATTACGAAGTCCCCAAAGTCGTCAACATTAAATCGAACCTCACCCTTTATGAGGTCGTTTAAGACAAGTTCCCTACCGTCGGGAACCCTAAAACGTATTGTGTAGGGTCTACCTTCCTTTAGGTACTGTTCTATCTGTTCTTGGGTAAGGTGGCGGCACTTTCCGCTGTAGCGATAAGGCCGTCCTTCCTTTTTGGCCTTTTCCCTTTCCACTTCGAGCTCCTCGGGAGTGCAAAAGCAACGGTAAGCGTAGCCCTTTTCTAAGAGCTCGTCTACATACTTTTTGTAGATTTCAAACCTTTCACTTTGGCGGTAGGGTCCGTAGGGCCCCCCTACATCGGGACCTTCGTTCCACTCTATACCGAGCCACTTTAGGTCTTCTATAAGGGCCTCTTCGTATTCCTTTTTTGACCTTTCACGGTCGGTGTCCTCTATTCTTAAAATTAGCTCTCCGTTGCTATGCTTTGCAAACAGATAGTTAAAAATTGCAGTCCTGGCATTTCCTAAATGGAGCCAACCTGTAGGAGAAGGTGCAAAACGGGTTCTTATTTTTGTATCCATTCCTTTTTATGATTGTATTGGCGGAATGCTTCCTAACTGGTTGAGGAGTCTAATACTTGTT
>JALSNH010000154.1 GCA_026987085.1 Aquificota bacterium
TGGTTCTTTTGGAACCTAACAAAACCTACAAATGTTTGGTGGAACAGTTGAACAACTGTAGTTTGCAATGCATTTTAACTACAACCGCTGTAAGTATTCTTTTAAAACCTAATAACTGCGAGGCTACAGAAGGCCTTAAGGATAATCAAACAATTACCTTTAAAGTCTTAAATAAACCTTACTATCCCGACGGCTTGGTTCCGGTAGAAATTTTAGGTATTCAATCTTCCCGACGATAATGTCTCTTTAAATGGCTCAAAAATATACCTTAGACCTTAACGAGGTTGTCCAATATTTAGAAGACAGTTCCTCTTTAAGGTTTAAAACCAAAGTTCCCGCCTTTAGGAGTTTCGATATATCCAGAGATGTGGACCTTATAGAGGAAGTTTTAAGAATCTACGGCTACACAAATATCGAACCTTTAAGACCCGAGTTTCCCGCAGGTTTGGGTGAACCCAAAAATATCTTCAAAAAAATTAGAAATTTTTTAACCGACAGAGGCTTCAACGAAGTTATAACCTTCCCATGGTTGGAAGAAAGATTAAGAAAACTTTTTAACCTTAACAGCTATTGGGAAATAGTAAACCCCCTAAACAGCGAACAGCGCCATATGCGAACTTCCTTAATACCCTCCCTCTTAAAGGTTGCAAAATTCAACCAAAGCAACTTTAACAGAGACATTGCTGTATTCGAACTGGGTAAAGTTTATTTTGAAGAAAGTGAAGAAAACCGTCTTGGTTTGCTGGCTGCAGGAAAATTTAGGCGCCACTTTTCTAGAGAGGAGGAATGGAGCTTTTTAACCTTTAAAGGAATTTTGGAAGCCCTTTTAACCCGGTTTGGACTCAATGTAAAGGTAAAACCTAAAAAGGTTGAATATATGCACCCCTACCTTTGCGGTAGTTTGATTGTAGGAGATACCGAAATCGGGTATTTCGGTAAACTCCACCCACAAGTTGCGGAAGAGTTGGAATTAAAGTTGGTTCCCTTTGTGGGAGAACTAAATGTTGACCTTTTAAAGGAATTTTGGAAAAAACCTACCTTTAAAGGTATTTCTAAATTCCCGCCCGTTAAGAGGGATTTTGCCTTTGTCTTTAAAAAAGACCAACTTAAGGCGGAAGGTATATTGGAAACCGCAAAAGAGATTTTTGGAAACCTTCTGGAAGAAACCTACATTTTTGACGTTTATGAAGGAGACAAGATTTCTCCCGATGAGGTCTCGGTAGCCGTAAGAATAACCTTAAGAAACCTGGAAAGGAGCTTGGCTGACGAAGAGGTCAACAACTTGGCGGAGAAATATATAAAGACTTTGGAGAAAAAGGGATACCGTTTAAGGAGTTAAGTTTACATTTTTGTAAACTTTTCCGTCTTGGAGAAACTTTCTGTAATCTTCCTATTAACATTTTCTTTACATATGCTTTTATAAACTTATGAAGCGTAAAAGTTTAGCCGTTGCGGCATTAATAGGAGTAGGATTGACCACCTCCGCAAATGCGGGTTCTTTGGAAGAGCTCAAACAGCTTTTAAACCAACAAGATGTTTCTATAGATTTAGCCCTAACGGGAGATTATCTCTATACCGCCGATAGAAGCGATTCAACAAATGCAGATCAGTTTGCTTACAACGCATATATGGGTCTCTTTAAAGAGGCTTCCAATGAAAGCCCCTTTGGTTTCGGATTGGAACTAAGCAATAACGACTGGGCTCCGGTAGTAGGAAGTGAACCAATACCTTCTGTAAGCAGTTCTATCTCGGTAGACCAAGCATATGTAGAGGTTCTTTTGAAAAACTTTAACATTAAGGCGGGTCGTATTCTCACCAATATTGGAGGAGAAGCACCTTATACTTGGCAGAACATCAACATACAGCGCGGTTTAGTTTGGAACGGAGAACCGGTTTACTATAACGGTGTAAGATTTAGCGGTAATTTTGGAGCTTACGGCGTCTATGTTGGTATAAATGATAGGGATACCTCCGATGGAAAAATGGCTCTAGAAGCGGGCATAAGTGGAGATTTATCCCAAAAAACTTCTGTGAGCTTTAATGTTCTTATTCCCGACTCGAAAGATAATAATCCCACCAAGGTTTACAATTTAACCTTCACAAGCGATTACTTCGAAAAAGCTCCCATAACCTTTTATGTAGATTACTTAAGCACCCCTCAAAAGGGACAGGATGCACAATCAATAGGTGCCGCCTTTTTGGTTGATTTCAAAGTTAACAACCAGGTCTCTGTAGGTAGCCGTGTTGAGTACGTTAACAATGATGGCGATGGGGACAACTACGGTATAGGAACGGGTAATAACGCTTTAACCTTTACCCTAACTCCAAAATATCAAATTAACAAATACCTCTATGTAAGAGGTGAGGCCTCCTACGTGAGCTTGGGACATAAATACTACAATAAGAACGATAATTCCAAAACCGATAGTGAATTCAGAGTTGGAGCGGAAATTGGATTTGTTTTTTAATCCTTTTTTTACAATCTTTAGCTAACAATAATCATCTTTGGAGGCTGAGCATGAAGAAAATAGAAGCTATTATCAAACCTTTTAAACTTGAAGAGGTGAAGGACGCCCTTATAAAAATCGGTATCGGTGGTATGACCGTATCGGAAGTTAAGGGTTTTGGTCAACAAAAAGGAGAAACAGAAATTTACAGGGGAACCGAATATGTTGTGGACTTCCTTCCCAAAATAAAAATAGAGGTCGTTGTAAAGGACGAAGATGCCGAAAAGGTTATCGAAACTATAGCCAATACCGCTAGAACGGGCCGTGTTGGAGACGGTAAAATCTTCGTTATCCCCGTTGAGGATGTTATAAGAATAAGAACCGGCGAAAGGGGAGAACAAGCTGTTTAAATTTCCCCTTTTTGTTCCAATTTTTCTAACAACTCCAAAATTTGGACAGCCCTATATACCGAATTTCTATCGTAGGTTCCGTTTAAAAAGTCTGCGACCATTTCAAGGAGCTTATCCCCACCCTTCCTCTCGGAGGTCAAATTTCCAAATTCAAACCTCCTTTCGTTTAAAAAGTCGAACACTATTTCGTCTTTAGAGGTATAAAGGCTCCATTTTCTAATAACTTCGGGATAGTTCCAAGCCACTTCCAAAGAGAGAGGAATATTTTTGACATATCCCTCCAAAAGGTAGTGATAAGCTCCCAACTTGTAAAGTTTTTCTATTTCCACTTCTCCAAATAGGTGGAGAAGAAGATATAAGTCGTGCCACGCGAGGTCCCACAAAGGATTTATATAACCTTTACCCTTATTAAGTCTCTTAATTTCAATTCTTTCAACATTGGAAGGTGGTGAAAAATTTTTAACCGCGTAGGAATACCTTTCAATTTCCGACACTGCAAGGTTTTTGTTTCCAAACTCCTCCAGCAAGTGTAAAAAATCCTTTGTATTAACCGCCGGAGGTTTTTCCAAAAAAACAGAGGCACCGGCTTTAAGAAAGTGTCTCGCTATAGAGGGGTGATATTTAGGATTTACAGCTACAAAAACTTTTTCTTCCCCCGAAGGGGCTATATCTTCATGAAAGCAAAAGATTTCGAAATCTCTATAAATTTGAAGTGTATTTTTGTCTATATCGCAAAGGGTTGGCTTTATACCAAGTTGAAGGAACTTATTTAAATATTTTTTACCCATATTTCCTAAACCGATAAGTACAACCTTGGACATTGAAATGTTTAGTTTAAACTTCCCAGGAACCTAGGATTTTTTTAAAACCTTTGGAGGTTTTCTTGAAGATAGCCTCAACCCCTATTTGGTTTCCCAAAAGTTTAATGAATAACTTTTCAGCCTCTTTTTGATTGAAAGTTCCTAAAGCGAAACCGCAATAACCTTCAATTTCCTTAGGGGCCGGTAAGATCAAAGCTTTTAAACCTATTTCGGAAAGTTTATCTATCGCTTTTTCCCCTTCGGGTATCGATACAAAATTAATCAAAAATGGAGGGTATCTATTTGAAACTTTTAAAAGAAGCTCTTTAAGATGCAGTTTAGCCCCGGTAAGGTAAAAAGAAATTTTTTCATTTAAGCAGACACCATGAAAACCTTTTCCTCTTTCCACCAACAAAGTATTTCTATCAAGAAGCGTAATAGGATTGTTTGTTTCCCGGGACCATTTTTCCAAAATTTCCAACTGTTGAGATTCAAAAATTACCTTCAATTTTTGTTTAGGTGTTAATCTTTTGACATTGAATGAAACAAAAGCAACATTACCGGGAAAGTGCAAATTTCTTATATCTACAAAAGAAGTAATAGTCATTTTACCTTAAACAAAATTAAATTTATAAGGAACCGATAAATTTTTTTAGAATCTCTTTGTGGTCAAAAACGAGCTTAGACCAAGGAATATCTTCCAATTTGAAAACTTTAGCCTTCTTTGCATCTGAAGAGGCCCTTGGCTCTCCTACCGCTCTACCTACAAAAACTACCGAAACTACATGAAAACGAGGGTCCCTATCGGGTTTTGAAAATACTCCGAGAATTTTTTCTATTTGGAAATCCAAATTAACCTCTTCCTTAATTTCTCTAACAACGGCTTCCTCAACAGTTTCACCTACCTCAACAAATCCTCCCGGTAAAGCCAAACCTATGGGAGGATTTTTTCTCTCTATAAGGACTATACCTTTAAAATTCCCATCGGGGTCAAAGATTTTTACAATTCCATCCACGGCGAGGTATGGAGTTTTTGGTGGCCACGGCATGAGGAAACAGTTTATAAAAATTAAAAGCTTTAAATTCCTAAACAGGGTATAAAGCGCCTTTTCCCTTTAAAGTTTCCCATTAAACCATGCAACAGACAGCGGTAAACAAAAAACTTTATTACTCCCTAAAGGATTACTTTTATGAAAAATACGGAACGAGGGTTCAAAAAATAACTGTAGCCCTGCCCTTTACCTGTCCCAATATCGATGGAACTAAAGGAAGGGGTGGATGTATATACTGCTATGCAGGGAGTATACCGCCCAACCTTTCGCCGGTAAAACCTCTAAAACAACAGATAGAAGAGGCTATACTACGCTACAAAAGAAGGTTTAAAAACAAAAAAGTTCTCTTTACGGTTTACTATCAAAGCTATTCAAACACTTACGGAGATTTGGACTATCTAAAAAGTGTCTACGATACGGCCCTGGAATTCGATGAGGTTGTCGGCATAGATGTGGGAACCCGTCCCGATTGCGCACCCGAGGAGGTTTTGGATTTGTTAGCCTCCTACACCGATAAAGGTTTGGAAGTTTGGGTCGAATACGGTCTTCAATCGGCCAATTTTGAGAGTCTCAAAAAGATAAATCG
>JALSNH010000155.1 GCA_026987085.1 Aquificota bacterium
AAGTTTAAAATAAAAAACTCAGTAATGAAAAAATTATTGTATATAGGTGGAACTTTTGTAGTTGCTACTACTCTCTATACCTCATTCGGAGGAAATATTAAAAGTCCCAAATTATTTCAATTAAGGAATTATCAAAAAAATCAAATAGAGTTTATGTTTAATAGCCGCCTACAAAAAGAGTTTCCAAATATTAAAGAAAAACTTACATTGTTTGGATATAACTTTTTTACCTATAAAAGTGTTCCCCAAAACTTAGGATTACCTGTGCCGGAAGATTACACTTTAGGTCCCGGTGATGAGATTTTCCTATACTTCATAGGAACTCCCCCCAATAACCAAATCCCGCCGGTTTTAAAAGTCTATGTGGACTGGGATGGAAAAATCTATATTCCCAATTTAGGAGTTTTCTATTGTGTAGGTCTAACACCTAAGGAGTTAGAACAAATTTTAAGTAAACAATTGGGGGTTCAAATAAAGGTTTCACTTGGTAAGTTAAGAACTTTTCCCGTATACGTTTCGGGTGAAGTTTTAAAGCCAGGTCCTATATTTGTGACGGGAGTAAATTCCTTAATAGATGCCCTCTCTTTGGCCGGAGGTGTAAAGAAGACGGGAACTTTAAGGAATATAATAATTTCACGCCCGACAGCAGAAGGATATAAAAGAATAAAGGTAGATCTTTATCAAATCTTAATAGAGGGTAAACCTATAAATTTACGTTTAAAAGACGGTGATGTAATTTTAGTTAATCCCATAGGGCCGGTTGCAGCAATAGCTGGGTATGTAAGACGGCCTGCAATATACGAATTAACAGGCAAGGAAAAGGTTAAAGACCTTTTACACTTTGCAGGTGGAGTTCTGCCTTCTGCAACCCCTTATAGAATTACCTTGCAAAGGTTTTTACCTAACGGAGATGTAAAAGTTATTGAGGGTTCTCTAACGGATGAAAAGTTTTTGAATATTCCTTTAAAGGACGGTGATTTGTTAGTAGTTCGCCAAACGAGAGACTTACCGGATAATGCAATTTTTGTAAAAGGTGAAATTGCAATAAAAGGTATTTTGGAATGGAAAAAAGGTTTGAAATTGTCCCAAATATTAACTCCAGATGTTGTTTTACCCAATACAAACCTAAACTATGCGGAAATAGAAAGATACAATCCTAAAACCCTTAAATTGGAAAAAATAATAGTATTTGAACCTATTAGAGTTTTAAACAAAGAGTGGGATATAACACTTCAGCCGTTAGATAAAATTATTTTTTATCCTAAATATATTTATCCACCTGTAAAAATTACCGGTGAAGTTGTAGAGCCGACAAAAATTCCCTACCATCCGGGAATGACTTTAGCGGATGCGCTGGCACCTGTGAAATTTGAAGAGGATATAAAGAAACTAAAAGCGGTTGTTATTTCTAAAAATCAAAAAATTACTGTTTATTTAGATAAGCTCCTTTTACAGAGGGACCAATCGGTAAATATTCAATTAAAACCTGGGGCAGAAGTAATAATTAAAAGAGTAAAACCTCAAGAAGTTGTTGAGAAAGTTATTGTTGCCGGCTATGTGAAAAGACCGGGGGTTTATCCTATTAGTGGAACTACAACTCTTTACGATATTCTCAAAGAGGCGGGAGGTTTTAGAAGAGGAGCGTATCCAAAAGGGATAGTAATCCTTAGGAAATCTATAGCCAGAATGCAAAGGGAAAAACTAAGTAAAGCGATTCTTTTATTAAAGCAGGAATTAGAAAAAGAAGAAGCGGGTATTATGCAAGCGGATATTACAAAAGAGCAAATGCGAGCTTACAAATACGCTTTTGAAGCAAAAAGAAGATTACTTTCGGAAATGGAAAAAACTCAAGTAACAGGTCGTCTAGTAGGAATTGTTATTCCGCCAAATTTAGAAGCTCTAAAGGATAGTCCTTACAACATAACTTTGGAAGATGGAGACCAAATTTATGTTCCCAAAGTTCCTTCTGCAGTTCTTGTATTTGGAGAGGTTTACAATCCGTCCGCTATAGTCTATAGGCCTGGTTTAACGGTTAGAGACTATATCCAACTTGCGGGAGGATTTACCAAATATGCGGATATAGAGAATGTTTTTGTAATTAAAGCCAACGGAATAGCCATATCCTCCGGAACCGACAGAAGTTTAATAGAATGGGATAGCAAACAGAAAAGGTTTATTTGGGGTATGGCATATAACGACATTCTCGATTACAAGTTGGAACCGGGAGATGCTATTATCGTTCCTACAAAAGTTAAAATTCCTACTTTCTGGCGTCCACTTATAAAGGATGTGGTTCAAATTATTTACCAATCGGCGTTAACCGTTTACACAATAAGCAAACTTTAAGAGGTTGAAAAATGAATGAAAAGAAACTTTCAGAGGAAAAAAATCAAATATTTCCTCCTTATGGCTACTATCCTCCATATCCTCC
>JALSNH010000156.1 GCA_026987085.1 Aquificota bacterium
GCACTTTTAAAATTGGCACAGATAAAGGAACTTTTGAAAGATTAGGAACTTTTAAAGGGATTGGTAAAGGAGAGAAAACCCGATTAAGGAACAAACTTTTTCTTGAACTCCTCAAGGGTTTCTTTGATTTTGTTTTCAATTTCCGGAGTAAGGTCTTTAACGGTTCTAATTTCCTCGAGGAGGTCCTGCTTTTCGGCATCAAGATAAGCGTAGAGCTCTTTTTCAAACTTCCTAACGGAGTTTACAGGAATATCGTCGAGATACCCTCTGGTTCCGGCATAAATTGCGATAACCTGCTTTTCAAACGGA
The DNA here is from genome assembly GCA_026987085.1 of Aquificota bacterium. GTDB lineage: Bacteria > Aquificota > Aquificia > Aquificales > QOAS01 > QOAS01. Next base: position 310 of record JALSNH010000156.1, read on the forward strand.
ATGGGATTGTAAGGTTCCTGTTTGAGGAGTTCTACCAAACGCATACCTCTTTCGATAACCTTTTTGGTAGCCTCATCGAGCTCGGAAGCAAACTGAACGAATGCCTCAAGTTCCCTAAATTGGGCGAGGTCGAGACGGAGCTTACCGGCAACCTTTTTCATTATCTTGGTTTGGGCCGCACCACCGACCCTCGAGACCGAAATACCTACGTTAATAGCGGGTCTTACACCTTTGTTAAAGAGGTCGGTTTCGAGGAATATCTGACCGTCGGTAATGGAGATAACGTTGGTGGGGATGTATGCGGTAACGTCACCAGCTTTGGCCTCGATAATGGGCAACGCGGTTAAAGAACCGGCTCCAAGCTCGTCGTTGAGTTTTGCCGCCCTTTCAAGGAGCCTCGAGTGGAGATAGAACACGTCACCGGGATAAGCTTCCCTACCGGGAGGACGTCTCATTAGGAGAGATAGAGCCCTGTAAGCTTCGGCGTGCTTGGTAAGGTCATCGTAAATAACAACGGCGTGCATACCGTTGTCCCTGAAGTATTCACCGATGGTACAACCGCTGAAGGGCGCCAAGAATTGGAGTGCGGGTGCCATAGTGGAATCGGCCACAACAACGGTGGTGTATTCCATAGCCCCGTGCTTTTCGAGGAGGTCTATAAGCCTTGCAACAGCGTTTCTCCTTTGACCTACAACAACGTAAACGGCGTAAATTTTGTCGTCGGGATTTTTTTCGTTATGCTGCTTTTGGGCCAAGATGGTGTCGATACAAACGGTAGTTTTACCGGTGTTCCTATCACCGATGATAAGCTCCCTCTGACCTCTACCGATTGGAATCATAGCATCGATAGCTTTAATACCGGTTTGCAGGGGCTGGTGAACCGGTTTCCTCTTAACGATACCGGGAGCGATTTTTTCAACTGGAGAGTAGTATTCGTATTCGATAGGGCCTTTTCCGTCGAGAGGGTTTCCAAGAGGATCCACAACCCTACCGATAAGACCCTTACCTACCGGTATGGAAAGAATTTGTCCTGTTCTCTTTACCAAAGAACCTTCTTTAATACCCGCTTCGGAACCGAGAATGATGATACCGACGTTGTCCTCTTCGAGGTTGAAGGCAACCCCTTTAACGCCGGTATCGAATTCGACAATTTCCATAGCCATTACGTTGTCGAGACCGTAGGCGCGGGCAACTCCATCACCGACATAGTAAACAACACCTACTTCATCGAGTTTCGCTTTGGGTTCAAACTCCTTAAGTCTCTCTTCCAAAATTTTCAAAGCTTCTTCGTAGGACAAAGCCATTTTTTACCTCCTACAGGTTATATTTTCATCGCAAGTTCCCTAAGCAGGTCTTTAACCGAAGCGTCCACAACAAAGGAGGTGGTTTTAACTACAAAACCTCCCAAAATGGAGGGGTCTACCGAAAACTCCGCTTCAACCTTTTTGTTTAATTTCCCTTCCAAAGTTTGGACCAATTTGGTTTTAATTTCCTCCGGAAGTTCGGAGGCGGTAATAATTTCCGCCTTAACGGTTCCCAGAACGTTTTCAAGCTCGTATTGGTAGGACCTAATTATTAGAGGCAGATATTTAAACGCGTGATGTCTGGTTAGGTATTCAACCAACTCCCTTGCAAGGTTTTTATCTTCAATATCTACCTTTTCGAGGAGCGTTTCAAAAACTTTTAATTTCTCCTCCAAGGGTATCTCCTCGTTTAAGACCAAATCCCTTAGGGTTTTCTCTTTTTTATAAACCTCTTCGAGGAGTTTTAAAAACTCCAAAAACTTTACCTGTTCCTCGGTTTTGTTGGCCAACCTATTTAGGAGAACTTTTACAACCCTTCTGGCCAGCGCTGCACCTTTAGCCATAATTTAGGCCTCCTTAATTTTTGCTAAGTTCGGAAAGCATTCTCTCGGTAAAGCGTTTTTGAACTTCAGGGTTGGCAAAAGCCTCTTTGAGCATACCTTCCGAAAGTTCGATAGCCTTCTTGGCCGCAAATTTCCTTAGTTCCTCTTTGGCTTTGTTGGTTTCTATTTCTATAACCTTTTGGGCTTTCTCTTTAATTCTTTGGGCAACCTCTTGGGCTTGGGCAACTATGGTTTCCCTTTCACGCTGGGCAGTTTCTTCGGCAACTTTCAGGCTCTCTTCATACTTTTCTTTGGCCTCTTCGAGAGATTTTCTTGCCCTTTCGAGTTCCTCCTTGGCTTTGCGGTGCTCCTCTTCCGCTTCGGTAATGTTTTTAACAATTTGATTTTTGTAATCTTCGACCCACTTTTTAAAGGGCTCTTTAAAAAAGTAAACGAGCGCGCCGACAACTATAGCGATATTTATCCCTTTCCAAAGCAAAACGCCGGGGCTGTGGAGTTCCGTTCCACCGTGCCCGCCCGCATGTTCGGCCGCAGCCGCAACTCCGACCGATATTAAAATTGCTACCGCAGTCCAAATAGCCTTTTTATCCATCACTTTTGCACCTCTACAAATTTTTCAACGATAATTTTGGCCAAAGTTTCCACTTTGGTTTCGAGCTCTTTTTTGGCCTCTTCGAGCTCTTTCTGTATTTGAGTTTTGGCACTTTCGATTTTTTCTTCGGCCTCTTTTTCGGCCACTTCAATTATTTTGTCCGCTTCAGCTTTAGCTTCTTTTCTTGCGGTTTCAATAATTTCGTTTACTTTTTGGCTTGCCTCATTTAGTATTTTTTCCGCCTTTTGGAGGTAGTGTTTGGCTTCCTCCCTAAACTTTTCGGCTTCTTTATTAAGCTCTAATATGCGGGCGTTCCTTTGGTCTACCGTTTTGGAGTAGGGTTTTACATAGACCATATGGACAATAAAGAGGAATACTAAAAAGAGCAAAGCCTGAATAAAAAGTGTATGGTTCAACAAAACTCCTATATCCATTCTTTCCTCCTATCACAGGTTGATTAAGTTTTGTTTATTATAATTGGCGGATTAAACAAAGAATTGTTAAGCTCCAATTCACCGATAGTTTTCTGTTTTTACCAACAAAACTTTTGCAAAGGTTAAAAGTTAGTTATTAGGAAATTCTAAAAGATGAGGAAAACGTAAAAAAATTTACTTTTCCTCTTTATCCTCTTTTTTCTCCTCTTTAGGTTCAACCTCTACAAATTTAACCTTTTTGGCGGCCTCCTTTAAGGCTTTGTTCCTTCTAAGGTCGGCTTTAATGGTCTCAATTAACCCTTGCTGTTCAAGAGATTTTTTAAGCTCCTCAACGGGAACGTTGCCCGCCTTTGCAAGCTTTTCAATTTCCGCGTTAACCTCTTCCTCGCTAACCTCAACGCCTAACTCTTCGGCCAACTTATCGAGGATAAACCTTGAAGCTACATTAAAAATGGCTACCGGCAATAGTTCCTGAACCAGTTGCTGCTGGTTAACCTGTTTGGGATTGATACCTATAGCCTGAAGTTCGCGGAGGCGCTGTTGCAATAATAGGTCAACCTCCCTTCTAACCAAAGTTTCGGGAATATCGAACTTATGCTCCTCTACGAGTTTGGCCAGGAGTTTTTCCAATTTTAGATTTTCTTTCGACTGTTCGAACTGCTCTTTTAGTTGTTCCTCCAGTTTCTTTTTGGCCTCTTCCCAGGTTTCACCCAAACCGAGCTTTTTGGCAAACTCGTCGTTAAGTTCGGGTAATACCTTCTCTTTTACCGCTTTAACCTTAATTTTGATATCAACCTTTCCGATCTCTTTACCCTCTTGGTCGTAGATGGGAAGATCCTTTAGCTCTATCTCGTCTCCCGCCTTTTTACCCTTTAGGGCTTCCTCTATCTCCTTTCTAAATAGGCCCTCGCCTATAACGGCGGCGGTTTCACCCTTTTCGGTTTCCTTGCTTTCGGTATCTGTTATTTCATACTCAACCTCTACAAGGTCTCCCTCTTTTATTTCCCTATCTACGGGTTTCCATTCGGCGTTTTGTTCCCTTAGTTGGTTGATGTAATTTTCAACCTGCTCTTGGGAAAACTCGACTTTTGGAACCTCTACGGTAATCTCTTCAAGCTTTTTCAATTCCACCTTAGGAGGTACTTCAAATTTAACAATTATTACCGCTTTAGGAGTTTCCTCATCAATTTTGACATCGGTAAGGTAGATATCCGCAACCGGTTTAACCTTTACCTCCTCAAGGGCTTTATCCAAATAGGTTTCCAAAAGGCGGTTTGCAACACTTTGCTCTACGGTTCCTTTAAAGCGTTTTCTTAAAATTTTTCTAGGAACCCTACCGGGTCTAAATCCGGGAACCTTTACGCTGTAAGAGAGGTAGTTGTAAACCTCATCGAGGGCATTTTTTACATCGGTTCCTTCAACCTCTATGGTGAGTTCTCTATATAAACCTTTATCCTCCTTAAGGGTAGCCTTCATTTAATTCCTCCTTTATTTGTTTTCGGTCAAAGATTTATTAGGATATACACCCTCCTTTTAAGGGTTGGTTAAAAACTTCTTTAATCTTTTAAAGAGTTTTTAGTTCCAAACTGTAAAAGGAATTCTAAAGCTCTAAACCTTAAAAGGTTGAAAAGAGGAAATTAAATTCCCTACAAAAGGGTTTCTTCCGAAAAACCCTCCTCCGCAAGTTCATTAAGGGCTTTCTTTACCTTCTCAAGGGCGGTATAAAAATCGTCTTCTATTTGTCGAACCCTTTTTCCATAAACTTTTTGGACAGCTTTTCTCAACAGTTCAGTTTTCATAAGAGCGTTAGTCATTCCAAGCTTATCGTAAGTTTCATTTAAAATTTGACCAACTTCGTAAACCTTTTGGGCCCTTTTTCTACGTTCTTTAACCGCTTCCGACAAAGGTGAACTTAAAAACTCATCTATCTTCTTTAATAAAAGTTCAAAAGCCCCTGCAGGGAATTTTTTTTCAATCTCTTCTAAAACAAAACCTAGCGTTATATAAGAAGGCTCCTCGATGTAAAAACCTAATTCTAACTCTTCCATTTCGGGATTCAACTCCAAAAACTCCCTATAGAGCCTGTAAGCTTGAATAGCTTTTTCTCTAATGTTTGGAGGCTTTTCTGTATTGAATTCCATAATATTGAGAGCCAATTCTTTAGGTATCTCGAGAGCGGGAAGTTCCTTTGCCCCTAACATTTGTGCCGCTTCCAACCTATGCTGACCGTCTATTACAAAAAATTCCTCATCTTGAGGATTTTCTCTATAAACGATTATCGGATGCAAAAAACCCAATTTTTCCATCGAAACAAAAAGCCTTTTAACTAACAAATCGGATAAATCTCTCTGAAAAGGAGGTTTTTTTATTGAACCGACCGGAATAAGAAGAAACTTTATAGGTATTCCTTTAATAGGATCGTTGTATTCCGCTAAAACCTTCATAGAGAATAAAAAATTAATTTTTTTCTTTCCCTGGGTGAACTATTCCGCACCAAAGATGCGAGGAGAATTGCACCCTACAACAATAGCCCTCCGTAGGGCGGGCAGTTTTACGGAATTTTAGCCTAAAAATTTTCTATAAAAAAGTAATTTAAAAGCTGAGCGATGAAATCTGTAGCGGAACTTCTAAAAAAGAAGAAACTGAATTTAGAAAAAGGTATTTACATAATTCATGGTTCGGAGGAAATTCTGCATAAAAATTTTGTAAACCTTCTTAAAAGGCTATACGATTCCGTAAATATCTACCACGGTGAGGAGCTGGACTTAGAAAAATTTATTCAGCTTTTAGGAGAAAAAACTCTCTTCGCTCAGAGAGGAAACATAAATGTCATCTTCAATGCCGAAAAATTTTTCTCTAGATTACGAAAAAAGCAAAAAGAAAAACTTATTAGACTTCTCCAAAGGGATTTAAAAAATGTGGTTGTTATATCAATAACGGCCGATTTAAAAAAGGGAGATCTTTCAAAGGAACCTTACAAAACTCTTTTTTCGGTAGCAAAGGATATTTTCGTGGCAAAACCTTTAAATAGAAAGCAGATAACAACCCTCTTAGAGAGGAAACTAAAATCTGCCGGCGTAAGTTTCGAACCGGAAATAATTCCCTACCTTTTAGAGAGTTTTTCCGATCTGGTTCAACTCAAAATGGAACTGGAAAAACTCCTCACCTACGTCGGAGAAAAAGGAAAAATAACCCTTGCGGAGGTAAAAGAATTAATACAGGGTAATCCCAACTATACAGTTTTCGATTTTCAAAAAAGTTTCTTTGATAGGGATCTAAGTAAAAGTTTAAAAATCTTCGAAAGTTTATTGGAAGGACTAACACACTACGAAAGAACATCTTTAACACTCCAATTGGAAGGCCTAGTTTTAAACACCCTCAACAGGCTATTAATAGCAAAAGAAAAACTTGCAGCGGGTAAAAAACTCGAAACCTTCGCAAAGGATTTAGGACTTTTTTATCCTTTCCAAATAGCTCAATTTAAAAACTGGCTAAACCTTTGGAGTGAAAAGGAAATAGTTAGCACTTTAAGAGGTTTATATACCTTCGATCAAAAGGTAAAGTTGAAATTTCAACCCGCTGTGGACAACTTTAAAAAATTTATTTTTAAAAGCTTGGGATAAATTTTGCGAAAATTGTTATTAGTGGGAAAAATTTGGTTTCATACTCCAAGTGTGGGAGAATTTAATACAGCAAAACCTTTAATAGAATTTGTAAAAAATAATAAAAAACATACCGTTGTTCTCTCTTATAGCTCACCTAGAGCGGAAGAATTTTTTAAAAAACAAAATTCGGTCGATAAGATTTACAAACTTTTTCCACCCTTGGGTTTCAAAGTTAAAAATTTCCTTAAAAAGGAAAAACCGGATACCTTTATTCTTGTGGAGAGTGATCGTTATCCGGCCCTTTTAACTGCAAAGGTTGAAAGAAAATTTATAGTTAACGCCCGCATTAGTAAGAAAAGTTTCAGGCTTTTAAAGTTATTTAAGTTTTTTTACGCTAAATGGTTCAATACCTTTGAAAAGATTCTATGTAAAGATGAGGAAGATTGTAAAAGATTTCACCTTTTAGGAGTAAAAAGTTCAATACTTCACCTCTGTGGAAATTTAAAAGCCGTTTCAAAACTTGGTGAGGTAAAAAAAGTTATCAAATTTCCTACCGAAAAGTTCATTATAGTTTTGGGAAGTACCCATGAAGGTGAGGAGGAAATTTGGTTAAATGCCTTTAAGAAGATAAGACAAAAAATACCTTATGCAGTCTTGGTTATAGCACCCCGCCACATAGGAAGGGCAAATAAAGTTTGCAAACTTGCAAAGGAGAAATTTCCAAATCTCATCATAAAAAGGAGAACCGAAATAACCGATACCTTTGATGGAGATATTTTAATAGTGGACACTCTAGGAGAACTCCTTGGATTTTATAAAACTGCAAATATTTGCTTTGTAGGCGGAAGTCTGGTAAAAGTGGGTGGGCATAATCTTCTAGAGCCGGCCTTCTTTTCAAAACCAACTCTCTATGGGCCCTATATATTTAAGTTCAAAGACCTTGAAAGGATTTTAGAAAATTTAGGTTTAGCCTATAAAGTAAAAAATGAGATCGATATAGTTCAAACGGTTATTAATATTTTCAAAAAACCTCCAAAGATTTTGAAAAATTTTGAAAACCTTTCAATGGAAATATTCAATTGCTATATTCAAAATATATCTATTTAGAAAATTTCTCCTCATAAATCTCTAAAAGGGTAATAAAAAGAGCAAAAATTGTTGGTCCCAAAAAGAGACCGGTAAAACCGAAAGCGATTAAACCACCAATAACAGAGAAAAAAAGAACTATATAAGGTAATTCTATCTTTTCTTTCATAACCAAAGGTCTTACAAAGTTATCTATTGAGGAGATAATTAAAAAGCCAATTGCTAAACCGATGATACCTTTAGTTTTATCTACCAACAAAAGCTCGTAAACGGTAATTGGAAACCATACATACCCGGTTCCAAAAGGTGGAATAAAGGCGAAGAGAACCGTTATTAGAGCCCATAAAAAAGGGTAGGGCAGACCGTAATAGATATAAAGGCCCAAAGCTATAAAAGATTGAACAATAGCGGTTCCCACCGTTCCGTAAATAACCCCGGTAACGGCGTTATAAACGGTTTGAAAAATTTCCTCTTTATCCTGCTCTTCTAAAGGTAAAATACGCTTGAGATGGTTTACAGCTGTCTTTCCCTGATAAAAGGCAAAAAAGAGGGTTAAAAGGTAAATAAATAAACCAAATAGGGCATTACCAAACCAGAAAACAAATTCCTTAGTAGACTTCGCAATCCAACCACTAAAATTGGTATATAAATGTTGAAGCCACCCTTTTAGGTTTTCCTCATTTAAAAACTCACCAATAGCGGGATATTTTGCCTGCAACTTGTATAGGTAGATATAAAGCTTACTTTGAATCTCATTCACCAAAAGATCCAAACCACCCTTGTTTATAAATTGCTGGAGGTTCGAAATTAATTTGACTAGCTCTTGACTCAAAATAACCCCCGCAACCGTAAAAGGCATAACAACCAAAGAGACCACCGTAAGGAGACTTAAAAAGGAAGCAACCAAATCGGAAAAAAAGATTTTTTTAAAAAACCTTTGAACGGGATAGAAAACAGTTGCCGAAATGAGGGCTAAAATTATAGGTTGCCAGAAAGGGAGTAGCATATAAACAACCAATCCAAATATGAACAAAACGGTGGCCAAAAACCCGTAGGTAAAAAGTTTTTTTCTAAAACCCTCCATAGTTCTAAAGCGAAAATATACCTCCTTAGGATGGAAAAGGAAATTTTGAAACTATCGGCGGTCCAAATAAAGGAGGAAATCCAAAAAGGGAACCTAAAACCTACCGAGGTAATAGAGGCTTTTGCCAACCGTATTGAGGAGGTAGAACCCAAAGTTAAAGCTTTCGTAACCACTACCGTAGAAAGGGCTTACGAGGAGGCAAAAAACTTTAAAGGTGAAGGAAAGTTGGCGGGTGTCCCGGTAGCGGTAAAAGATAACATTCTCACCTACGGAGTAAAAACCACCTGCTCCTCCAAAATGCTCGAAAACTTTATAGCTCCCTACGATGCGACAGTAAGTAAAAAGCTCAAAGAGGAAGGGGCAATTTTAATAGGCAAAACCAATATGGACGAGTTCGCAATGGGTTCCTCGACCGAATACTCTGCCTTTGGCCCCACAAAGAACCCGTGGGACCTCGAAAGAGTTCCGGGAGGCTCATCGGGAGGTAGCGCCGCCGCCGTGGCTGCATTGATGAGCCCCGTTTCTTTGGGTTCCGATACTGGAGGCTCTATTAGACAACCGGCCGCCTTTTGCGGAGTTATAGGATTAAAGCCGACCTACGGTCGGGTTTCCCGATACGGCCTTGTGGCCTTTGCCAGCTCCCTCGACCAGATAGGGCCTTTCGGCCGTTATACGGAGGACGTAGCCCTTCTTTTGGAGGTAATAAGCGGAAAAGACCCCAAAGACAGCACCTCCGTAGACAAACCGGTACCCGCCTACAGCGAGGAAATTAAAAAACCGCTCGGCAAAATTAAGGCGGGAGTTCCAAAAGAGATTTACGAGCTCGGCCTTAACGAGGAAGTAAAAGAGGTTTTCGAAAATTGGCTCAACGAACTTAAAAACCAAGGTATTGAAGTTGAGGTTATAGAGCTTCCCCACCTTAAATATGCAATACCTATCTACTACATAATCGCAACTTCGGAGGCCTC
>JALSNH010000157.1 GCA_026987085.1 Aquificota bacterium
GTATGGGTTCACGAATTTGGCCACTTTCTATTTGCCAAACTGTTCGGCGTAAAGGTTGAAACTTTTTCCTTAGGTTTCGGACCTTCAATAGTTCAAAAAAGGTGGGGCGAAACGGTCTATCAAATCGCCCTTTTGCCCCTGGGGGGCTACGTAAAACTCTACGGGGAGGAGGACGGTGAAGAGGTAAGAAAGGACCCCCGCTCCTTTTACTCCAAACCGCCGTGGCAGAGGATACTCATAGCTTTGGGAGGGCCCCTTTTTAACTTCCTTTTTGCGGTTTTGGTATTTTGGATAGTCCTATTAAAACCGCAGGAGGTTCCCCTCTATATCACCCAACCGCCGGTAGTTGAAAAGGTTGTTCCCCACTCTTTGGCGGAAAAAATCGGATTAAAGCCGGGCGACCGTATAGTGGCGGTTGACGGTCAAAAGGTCCAAAGTTGGGAGCAACTCGACAAAATCCTCCGTTGGAAGGTAGGTAAGGAGGTGGAGTTAACCGTTGAAAGGAACGGAAAAACCCTAAACCTAAAAGTGAAGTTAGGTTTCGATATCCTAAAAAAGGGATTAGGTTTAGAACCCTACCTTCCTCCTGTGGTAGGTGAGGTAATAAAAGGAACCCCCGCCGAGCAGGTAGGTTTAAAACCGGGAGACCGCATTTTGGAAGTCAACGGTAAACCGGTAAAGGACTGGTATGAACTTGTAAAACTGGTAAGGGAAAATGGTGAAAACCCTCTCCATCTAAAGGTAAAAAGGGGAAACAAGATACTCGACCTAACGGTGGTTCCCAAAGTTCAAAAGCTCCCCGACGGAAGAGTAATTCCCTATATAGGGATAACTCCAAAGGTTGAATATAAAGAAGTTAAACTCTCGCCGGTGGAAGCTTTACAAAAGGCCGTTGATAGGACTATTTACTTAAGCTACCTTACGGTGGAAACGATTATCGGCCTTTTTACAGGTGAAGTATCGGTCAAAACTTTGGGCGGACCGGTGGCGATAGCCTCCTTTGCAGGGAAAGCTGCCGAGGCGGGCATTTCTACCTTCCTAAACGCCATGGGAATTTTGTCTGTTCAACTCGGGCTATTTAACCTTCTGCCTCTGCCAATGCTCGACGGCGGTCTAATTTTGCTCTTTTTAATAGAGTGGATTTTGGGAAGACCTCTTCCGAGGAGTTTCAAAGAGTGGTGGGTAAAAATCGGATTTGCCCTAATAGTAACCTTTATGCTCTTTATCTTTGTTCAAGACATAGTAAGACTCATTACTACCGGAAACGCCTTTCCCCGTTAAGCTTTCTCCTTAAATGACCCTTTTAGAGGTAAAAAATCTTTCGGTTTCCTACGGCGGTTTTAAAGCGGTTCAAAATGTCTCCTTCAAAGTTGATAAAGGTGAAATAGTTTGCCTCGTAGGGGAGAGCGGAAGCGGAAAATCGACCATCTTGAGGGCTATAGCGGGACTTTTACCCGAAAGTGCAAAGGTGGAAGGCTCAGCCCTATTTGAGGGTAAAGATTTACTAAAACTCCCCAAAAGGGAGCTAAACAAAATACGGGGCTCCCTAATAGGTTTTATATTTCAAGAACCCTCCCTTTACCTGGACCCCCTATTTAAAGTAGGTAAACAGATAGAGGAAACCTGTTTAATACATTCCAACAAAAGGTGCAGAGAAAAGGCTATCCTTTCATTGGAAAAAACGGGAATAGAAGACCCGTTGAGGGTTTACAATTCCTACCCGCACCAACTTTCGGGGGGTTTAAAGCAAAGGGTCAATATAGCGGACGCAACGGTAAACGGTCCCAAACTCCTTTTGGCCGACGAACCTACAACCGCCTTAGACGTATCGACCCAAAAGAGGATTCTAAAACTCTTTTTAAAACAGAAGGAGGAAGGACGCTCCGTTCTGCTCGTTACCCACGATTTTGGAGTTGTTTGGGAGGTTGCGGACCGTGTAGTTGTGTTAAAAGATGGGAAACTGGTAGAGGAAGGTTCGGTTTTTGACCTCTACAGGGAACCCAAACACCCTTACACCAAAAGGTTAGTTTCGATATTTAGAGAACTTTCGGAGTTTTAAAAGGAAAAAGAACTTTAAAGGTTGTATTTTCTTGCCTTTCCTAAAAACACCGTCTTGGCAACCCACAGAATTAAAAAGTCAACCACCAACAGAAGGAAAGCCAAAGCAATGAGAGCCGAATACTCAAGTTGATTATCCGCCTCACCAAATTCGTTGGCTATGGTTGAGGTTATAGTTGTTCCCGGATCAAAAAGGTGAACCGTTAAATTGGGAAAGTTTCCAACAACGAAGGTGACCGCCATAGTCTCGCCAAGGGCCCTTCCTAAAGCCAAAATTACGGACCCTATAATAGCCAACTTGGCAAACGGAAACATCACCTTAACTATCACTTCGGTTTTAGTTGCTCCCAAACCGTAAGCCGATTCCTTCAAAATGGGAGGAACCACATTCAAAGCGTCTCTGGTTACCGAAGCTATAAAAGGAGTTATCATTAGTGCCAGAACAACGCCGGCAGTAAAGTAATCGGTTCCAAACATCTGGCCACTAAAAAGCTCATTGAGAATAGGAACATGGTCAAAAATTTTGTGAAGCGTAGGTTCCACATACTTACTCATTAGGGGAACCAAAACATAAAGCCCCCACATTCCGTAAATAATCGATGGAATGGCAGCAAGAATCTCTACAAGAGTTCCTACAACCGTTTTCAAACGGGGTGGACAAAGCTCGGCCAAAAAGATGGCAATACCAAAACCTAAAGGAGTGGCTAAAAGAATTGCTATCATTGTTGTTATTAAAGTTCCATAAATGTGGGGCAGAGCACCGTAAAGGTCGCTATCGGGGTCCCATTCGGTTCCAAAAATAAACTTTAAGAAACCTATCTCTTTAAAGGTATAGCTACTTTCCTTAAAAAGGACTATAAAAATACCAACCAAAATAAGGGCAAAAATTAGAGCCGTCAAAAGGAGGAATTTTTCGAAAATCAGGTCTTGAAATCGGAATTTTTTACCCAACGCCTTTAAATCGGAATAATCCTTCATTTTTGTCCTCCCTTTTTTCCTTTAGCCGGTGGATGCAATTCGCCCTTTTCCAGACGAATTTTTTGGTCCAACTTTAAATATGCGAGTAGAAAGAGAGTAGCTAGAACAAAAGCCACTATCGATGTAATGTCCAGAAATTCCTTTAAGTCTCGGTTGTGCATTAAGGGTCTTACAAAATAGGAAACCAAACCAACAACCATTAGGAGGGCAACCAAAACTCTAAAAAAACTACGTCTTTCCTCAACGGAAACAGCTTTAAAAACAAAACCGAAGGCAAGAAGGGCTATAAGGGCAAAAATCAAAGATGCGGACATAGATTAACTATTTTTATTTAGTATTGCTACCGTATTTGTAGTCAACCCACATTTTTCTAACTTTTTCTTTTACACTTTCGGGTAAAGGTGCGTAGAAAAGTTTTTTGGCTATAGGGTCTCCGAAAGTATAGCCCCAATTGAAGAATTCCATAACCATTTTATTCCTGTTCACTTTTTCCTTAGGTAGAAGAGCCCAAGTAGCACCAACTATAGGCCAAGTTTCCTTACCGGGTTGGTAAGTTAAACTTGCGTAGAACCCGTTTTCGGGACCCCACTGGGCGTATTTAAGGGCTGATTGGAACCCTTTAAGGGAAGGTTCGACATAATAACCATCTCTGTTTTGGAGAGAAACAACTTTTAGTCCACCTTTTACGGCGTAGGTATATTCAACATAACCTATAGTGCCCTGCTTCTTCTGAATTACGGCAGCTACACCTGCATTACCTTTTGCGGCAACAATATTGTATAAACCCCAGAAAGGTTTTTTCGAAGGTTTGTGAAATCTAAGTTGGGAACCGCAAGCCTTTACAAGATAGCTTGTAACAGTATAGGTTGTTCCCGATTTGTCTGCCCTAACTGCTATTAAAATAGGTAAGTGGGGTAAGCTTTCGCCAGGGTTTGCAGCTTTAATTACAGGATTGTCCCAATAGCGAATTCTTCCGGAGAAAATTCCGCAAACCGCTTTAGTAGAAAGTTTTAAATGGTCCACACCGGGCAAGTTATAAGCGAACACAGCACCAAAAGCGGCTATAGGAAATTGCATTAAGTTTTTCCGTTTTAGTTGGCTCGGTTTTAAAGGAGCATCGGAAGCACCAAAATCTACCATTCTTTGGGAAACCATACGGATACCGGCTCCGGAACCTACGGCTTGGTAGTTTACTTGAACGGTAGTATAGCTAACATAATCTTGTGCCCAATCCTGTAGGAGAGGAGCTATCGCTGAGGAACCTGCACCGTTGACGGAAGCTGCTAAACTTACAGAAGCGGTAAAAAGGACGGAAGTTAGTAAAGCTTTTTTAGTAACCATAAGTTTGGAACTTTATTCGCGATTGTGTTAAATTTATGTAAAAACTTCAAATGAGGTTTTCAATCTTTCAAACCATTTTGATGTTAATTGTTCTAATACCTACCCTTTTGGGATTCTTAGCCTTTAAAAGTGAATCTCTTACGTTGGTTCCTTCTCTAATTTTAATAATTTCCCTTTTGCTGCTTTTGATCAAAAAAAACGATACCTCTATAAGCTTTATAAAACTCTCCTTTTTTTCCTTTCTTTTACTGCATTCTATACTTTCTATAGCAAAACTATCGTTGAATAACCTTCCTCTAACCCTCTTTGGATTCTCTCAAATATTTATTTCCTACATACTTTGGTGGGAAAATTCCTTTCGAAAATACCTATATTTGGCTCTTTTAAGTTTTCTAAACCTTACGGTGGTTAGCCTTTACTTTGCAAACCTTACATTTGGTGTTTTTTTAATTTTATACCTGCTATTGATTTTATATTTTTTTCTACTTCTCGGAGCAAGAATATACGAAAAGGAAGAAAAAAAATTGGTTGTATACCTTTTTAAATATTCACTATTTACCTATTTGGTTATTTTTATCTTTGGAATAGCACTTTTTTTCACTCTTCCACGGCCTTCTAAACCTATTTTTTCCTTAATCCATAAGGAAAAGCCTAAAATAGGTTTTAGTAATGAAATAAAGCTAGGTCAGTTTGACAGCATATCTTCCGATCCTACTGTTGTTTTTAGGGCAAAAATACCCTTTAAATCTCCAAAACTTTATTGGCGCGGTAATACTTTAGAAACATTCGATGGAAAAACTTGGAGTTCCTATAAAGGAATTTACGCAAAAACGATTGATAAATCATCAAAAAATTTTAAAGAAACATTACTAATTGCTCCCTACGGTGGAAAAAGCGTTTTCCTACTGGGATATCCCAAAAAGATACTCAAAAGTTCCATTGAAAGTTTATCAATAAACTACTCAAAAAACGTTGTTCTTTCTAAAGAAGAAATTTTAAAACCTGCCAAAGTTGTTTTATTGATTACCAAACCATCAAAAGTTAAGGTTAAATTGATTAATAGAAAACCTTTAATAGAAATACCGCCCAATATAAAACCGGTTATTGGAAAAATAATAAAAAAGTATCATCTAAAAGGAAAAAATTTTTACGAAACAAAACTAAGAATTATAAAGTTTTTTGAACAATTTAAATATTCTTTAAGTAATAAAGCAAAAGATCTAATAGAGTTTTTGGAAATTTATAAATCCGGTAATTGCGAATATTTTGCTTCAGCTTCAGCATTAATATTTCGATATTTAGGGTATCCAACACGAGTAGTTGTTGGATTCTATGGAGGAGATTACAATCCGCTTACCGGTTATTACGTTATTAGAGAAAAAAATGCCCACGCGTGGGTGGAAATTTTTTACAAAAACCGCTGGTGGAGATTCGATGCAACCCAATACGCTTTGGTGGGTACAAAGGTCGAAAAAAACCTTCAATCGGTCAATTTGAAAGAAAAAAAACTCCTTTTGTTTTGGGATACTTTAAATACCATTTGGTTTGAGTATGTAGTTAATTTGAATCAAAAAAAGCAAATAGAGATCCTAAATAACCTAAAAAGTGGATTTTTACAAATCCACTACCTATTTAGGGTTCATAGAGAAGTTTTTTACATATTTTTGGTAATTTTTTTACTAGTTTTGATTTCGCAATATAAAAAACTACTGATATTCTTTATTAAACTTTTCCTATCCTTAAAGGAAAGGGATTTTAAAATCCTCAGTTTAAATCCTGTCGAAGTTTACATATACTTTTGGAAAAGCAACCCCAAGAAATTTAAGCGCTACAAGAAAATTTTGAAATCCATTATATAAACTTTTTTGAATGAATTTTTACAATTTCCTTTTTTGTAGAAATGTCAACAGCTTATAAGGTAGGTTTTTTTATAACCGTATCCTCGATAGCTTTAGGTGGAGTTATCCTATACTTCGGAGGTTTGCCCTTCAATAAAGGGCATCGGGAAATCTATTATGCTTACTTTAAAAATGTAGCAGGTCTTGCAAAAGGTTCCGATGTAAGGGTTGCAGGTGTAAAGGTTGGGAAGGTTGATAATTTTATTTTCGAAAAAGGGAAAGTTAAAGTTGTTTTAGAGCTTTATCAGAAAGTTCCTATCTATAAAGATGCAAAAGCTGAAATTAAAAGCCTGGGAATTTTAGGAGATAAATATGTTGAAATAGATCCCGGCCATCCAGAAAGCGGATTATTACCTCCCAAATCGGTAATAGAAAGAACTATTACCGCTCCGAGTATATCTCAAATGGTAGCTACTATTCAAGAGGCGGGTGAAAGCATAAATAATCTAGCCCGTCAACTTTCCCTTTTAATTGAAACCAATAGAAACCAATTAGAGGAACTGATAAACAACCTTAACCTTTTAGCGTTAAATCTAAATCTCCTATTAAAGGAAAATAGACAAAGCGTCAATCAATCGTTGGAAAATATACAGGAAATAACCAACGCATTAAGGAAAGCCTTACCTAAACTTATAAAGTCCTATCAAGAACTTACCGACTATTTAAATTTTTTTGTAAAAGAATCTACACCTAAAGCGGATAGGTTATTAACAAATCTTAACCAAATGTCGGAAACTTTAAAGGTTGAACTACCACAGTTGGTTAAAAACTTAAACCAAATAACGGCTTCCTTAGCCTCAAATAGAAAAGCCATTGAAACAACTATTCAAAATTTGAATGAAATATCTAGCAAGATTAACAGAGGGCAGGGAAGTTTAGGAAAACTTATCAACGATGATTCTCTCTATTGGGAATTAAAAAAATCGGCTAAAACGTTGGGTGAAGCTGCCGGTATTATAGCCAAAACAAGATTACATATAGAAAGTTGGGGTCAATACGAAACGGAGGGTGATTCTAAAGCCGGAATAAATGTGATTCTCCAACCATCATCAACCCATTACTACCTTTTGGGAATTGTTGGGGATAGTGCAGGAAAAGTTTCTAAAAAAATTTATTACCAAAATGGTCAACCCGTTGAGGTTACAGAAAAGGAATTTAAACCGGAATTTACCTTACAGTATGCCCGCATCTTTCCCGATAGGTGGTTTCATCCCGGTTCTTCAATAGTAGTCCGTTTTGGTTTAAAAGAAAGCACCGGAGGAATCGGTTTGGATTATATATACAACGAACGATTAATGTTATTCTCCGATATCTGGGATTTTGGAAGACAAGATAGACCTCAAGAGAATTTAAAACCAAATACCGAATTAGGATTTAAATTTTTTGTTAAAGGTCCGTTCTTTATAAAGCTTGGAGGTTATGATCTGCTAAACGCTAAATACCGCTCTCTACTTATTGGTGGAGGAATGTCATTTACCGACAACGACCTTAAATACTTAATGGGGGCTATGAAGCTCCCCGGTTTTTAGTATAAGTTCTTTCTTAAAGCCTCTCTATTTTGGAAGATAAAGTTTTCAAAGTTCTTCACCGTTTGTCTATTTTTTGAAAAGTTAGCTATAGCAATCTCTACCTTCTCAGTAATCAAAAGAGATTTTGGAATCGGTATTACTACATAACCTTTAAGGTTCCTTACAAGATGTTTCCATATAATGGCAGCATCTATTTGCCCCGTCTTTAGATATACCAAAAGTTGGCTTACCGTAGCAGTTTTTACAGAAATTTTGTCTTTTAAAAGGTTCCAAATACCCGCCTTTTCCAGAATAATTTTGCTAACTTTTCCTACGGCTGCTGCTCGCGGGTCTCCTATTCCAATTTTTATATCCATTTTTGTTAAGTCTTGTAAGGTTTTAATCTTTGGGAAAAGTTTATTCTTTACTACCAATACAGGAACAAATTCGGTTAAAACCTTTACCGATTTAGTATCTATTAAATTCCATTCCTCGGCCTTTTTGATATAGAACTCCCCTGCAGGTATAAATATATCCCCTTTTTTTTCCTTTAGAAGGACCAGGAGATTACCGGACCCTCCATAGATAACTTTTATATTCACCTGCTGATGTTCCTTTTGATATTTTTCCACAAGAGGGGTTAAACCCTTTTTAAGTCCACTTGCCGCTAAGACTTGGATTGTAGTTTCCTTACTTCCGCATGAGATTAAAATAAAACTCCCTAAAAAAGGAAGAAGCTTTTTAAAGGAAACCATAAAAGGAAAACTTTAAAAGTTATGCTTTGTAAGGAAAAGTAGTAATAAAATAAAAATTCCTCCTAAAAGATTAAATAGATAGAATTTTTCTTTGAAGGTTTTAACACCAAACTTTTTAAAGTGGAAAAGAAAACCATAGTAAAGCCAAAGAAAGAAGCTTCCTACTATCCTCGAATCAAATTCTACTCTACCCTTCACCTTTTTTAGGAGAAGAAAATTAAAAATTAAATCAACGGTAAGTAAAACAAAACCTAAAAAGAAAAATTTCTGTTCTACTGTATTCCAAAAGCTTATGGGTATACCAAAAGGTAAGTTTATATTTCCAGATTTTAAAATTCTTTCCGAAAGGGCTTTAAGAAAGGAAGCTATTGAAGAAAGGAGGAGTAAACTTAAAGCAAAAATTACTACAAAGACGTGGAGCACTGTTAAAAGATCTTTTCTGTAGAAAAATCCTAATTTTAAACCTGCCAAAGTGAATAAAAAGGAAACTGTAGCTATAAGCGGTGAAAAGGAACTAATATTATTCTTTCTAAATTTCCAACATAGAAAATAGAAAATAGTTAAAACCAAAATAGAAATTGACAGATAGATATTTCCTTTTCCGGTTCTAAAAGTTTCTACAAACTCTAAAAGCTGAAAAATATAGGCTACACCCAGGAAAGATAGACCTAGTTTTTTGCATCTTATACAATCGTTTTTAAAATTCCACAACCATAAAAGACAAACGGCTGCAAACACTAAAAAAAAGGAAAGCATTAGTTATAAAATAAAATAGCCTGCATTCGGTGGAATTGGTAGAAACTAATGGCAATTAGTTTCACTGGTAGGATAAGCCAAAACCGATAATTAAAACTTTTGATGAAATACGAACTTGAGCAACTTTTGGAGGAGTTAAAAAACCGCTTTAAAGATATAGAGCAAACATTAAATGTTGAAAAAATAAAAGAGGAACTCCAAAAATTGGACGAGGAAATGTCCGCCTCTGACTTCTGGAGCGACCAAAAGAGGGCCAAGGAGGTCCTCCAAAAGAGGAAGTATTACGAAGAGACCCTAAAAAAGTTTGAAAACATTAAAAGTTCCCTCGAAGGGCTCGATGAAATGCTTTCCGAAACGGAGGAGACCGATATAGAAAACCTTACCATTTTAGAGGAGGAGATAAAGGCGCTCCAAAAGGAGATAGAGGAGCTCGAAATAAAGACCTATTTAAGTGGGGAAATGGACTCAAAAAACGCTTTTTTAACCATTCAAGCGGGAGCCGGCGGAACGGAGGCCTGCGACTGGGCCCAGATGCTTATGCGTATGTATACCCGCTGGGCTGAAAAAAACGGCTATACGGTGGAGGTTGTAGATATTACCCCCGACGATGTTGCCGGTATAAAGAGCGCAACTTTGCATAT
>JALSNH010000158.1 GCA_026987085.1 Aquificota bacterium
TCTTTGTAGCTCCCGTCGTGGAGCTTGATTCTATAAATAACGTTCGGAGTTGTAATAATTAAACGGGCTCCATATTCGCGCTCAAGCCTCTCTTGAACAATCTCCATATGGAGAAGACCCAAAAAGCCGGCCCTAAAACCGAGACCGAGGGCGGGAGAGCTTTCCGGTTCAAAAACGAGCGCAGCGTCGTTTATCGAATATTTTTCGAGGGCGTCCCTAAGCTCTTCGTAGGTGTAGTCGTCCGCCGGGTAGAGGCCCGCAAAAACCATAGGCTTGGCCGGTTTAAAACCGGGTATCGGCTCGTCGGTGGGGTTCTTGGCGTCGGTAATCGTATCACCTACCCTAATGTCCTTAACGTCCTTAATGGAGGCGGCTATGTAGCCAACCTCCCCTGCCGAGAGTTCCTTTAAAGGCGTTTGTTTGGGCGTTTGGGTACCAACTTCGGTAACTTCAAACTCTTTACCGGTCGACATTAGCCTTATGGTGGTTCCTCTTTTTACCTTTCCATCGAAGAGGCGAACGTAGGCTATAGCCCCCTTGTAAGGGTCATAATAAGAGTCAAAAATTAATGCCTTTAGAGGTT
The DNA here is from genome assembly GCA_026987085.1 of Aquificota bacterium. Lineage (GTDB taxonomy): Bacteria > Aquificota > Aquificia > Aquificales > QOAS01 > QOAS01. The sequence continues at coordinate 584 of JALSNH010000158.1, forward strand.
TGTTGGGATCTCCCTCCGGAGGTGGAATTCTCTTAACAATCGCCTCAAGGAGTTCCTTTATACCTATCCCCTCTTTGGCGGAGGTTAAAATCGCCTCCTCCGGGTCGAGGCCGAGAATATTTTCAATTTGCTCCTTTACCCGGTCAATATCGGCCGAAGGTAGGTCTATTTTGTTTATCACAGGAATAATAACGAGGTCTTGCTCAACCGCCTTCCAAAAGTTGGCTATAGTTTGTGCCTGGATACCTTGAGTGGCGTCTATTAAAAGCAAAACCCCTTCACACGCTGCCAAAGAGCGGGACACCTCGTAGGAAAAATCAACGTGCCCGGGCGTATCTATCATATGGAGCTCGTAGGTTTTTCCATCGTCGGCTTGGTAGTAGAGCCTTACCGCCTGCAGTTTTATGGTTATTCCCCTCTCCCTCTCTATATCGAGGGTGTCGAGCATCTGTTCTTTGAGCTCTCTTTGGGATACCGCCCCGCAGTATTCGATAAGTCGGTCCGCCAGAGTCGATTTTCCGTGGTCAACGTGGGCGATTATAGCAAAGTTCCTTATATGCTCAAGCTTCATTAAAAGTTTTAATTTTGGAGATTTTTCCTACCAAAATAGGAAAGGGTTTGTTTAGTTATCCTCCCTAAGTTTTGATTTGTATTTAAAACTGAAAAACTGTCCGGTTTTATACCCTCCCAAGTAGAGGTAGGTTAACTTTTAACTACCGACGATGGAGCAAAATTACGAGAATCTTTATAAGAAGTTGGAGCCCTGCAACGACCCAAATTCGGAGTGTTTTAAATGCGGTTCCAAGGAGGAGCTTTATAAAGACCCCTACATAGAGGGTCTATGTTTTTGTAAAAACTGTTGGGAGGAGAGGTTGATTACAGAAAAACTCACCGAAATAGGAATGGAAGAGGAAATTCCCCACGACGAGTAGTTAGAACTTTTTAACAATAGGAAATCTCCAATCTTTGTCAAAGGCAGTTTTTGTAATTTTCACCCCTATAGGGGCTTGTTTTCTCTTATACTCCGCCCGTTGGACCATCTTTATAACCCTTTCGACGGTTCCAAAATCGAAGCCCCTTGCGGCTATTTCGTTGGCAGAGAGTCCCTCCTCAATGTAGAGCTGCAAAATTTGGTCAAGCACCCCGTAGGGCGGGAGCGTATCCTGGTCGGTTTGGTTCGGCCTCAATTCCGCCGAAGGCGGCTTTTTTAAAATTCTTTCCGGAATTATCTCTTTACCTTTGGTTTTGTTGTACCACCTTGCCAAACGGTAAACCCAAGTTTTGTAAACGTCCTTTAAAGGTGCAAAACCTCCCGCCATATCCCCGTAAATGGTTGTGTATCCAACAGCACTCTCACTTTTGTTGGAGGTTGATAGAACTATATACCCCTCCTTGTTGGAAAAGTAAAAGAGAACGTTCGCCCTTATACGGGCTTGGATATTTTCATCGGCCACATCGAAGGTCCAATTTGGAAACATCTTCTTAAAGAGCTCCTCAAACCTCTCAAAAAATGGCTCTATCTCCACAACGCGGAAAGTTATACCTAAATTTTTGGCCAAAGTCTTCGCATCTTCATAACTCTCGTTGGAGTTAAATTTTGTAGCCATATAGAGGGCTAAAACATTTTTTGGGCCAAGGGTTTCGGCCGCCAAAACTGCCGTGAGGGCGCTATCTATTCCCCCCGACAGGCCGAGAATAGCCTTTTTAAAACCCTGCTTTTGGAAATAATCTTTTAGACCCGTCGTTAGGGCTTTGAATATTTCCTCCTCAAACTCCAAAGGTCGGTAGTGAACTTTTTCCTCAAATACCTCTT
>JALSNH010000159.1 GCA_026987085.1 Aquificota bacterium
CGGTCAGGACCTCTATTTAAAAAGTCTTGAAATGGAAACGGATTAAAGAAACAAAGAACCTTTAAATGTTTGTTTCTTCCTCAATTTTCCCTTTGAGGAACTCTACAAACTCTTCAACTTTCATTGTCCCTAAGTTTTTACCCTCCTTTTTGCCTCTTACGGCTACCGAGTTTGTTTCTATCTCCTTATCGCCCACAACCAGCATGTAAGGGATTTTTAAAAGTTCCGCCTTACGGATTTTTGCCCCGAGGCTCTCCTCCGAAAGGTCGACCTCAACCCTAAAACCTTCCTTTTTAAGCTCCTCGGCAACTTTTAAAGCATAATCGTTGTGACGGTCAGCTATCGGCAGAACTATAACCTGTGTAGGTGCTATCCAAACCGGCAAAAGACCTGCGGTGTGCTCCAACAAAACGCCGGTGAACCTTTCAATTGAACCCAAGACCGCCCGGTGAATCATATAGGGGCGGTGGGGCTTATTGTCCGGACCTACATAGGTCATATCGAACCGTTCGGGTAGGTTGAAGTCGAACTGTATTGTGGAGAGTTGCCAGAACCTCCCTATTGCGTCCTTTACCTTTATATCGATTTTGGGACCGTAGAACGCACCGCCACCTTCGTCGTAGTCGTAGTCGAGTCCGAGCTCTTTAACGGCATTTATAAGGGCGTTGGTGGCCACCTCCCACTGTCTGTCGTCTCCGACCGACTTTTCGGGACGGGTGGAGATATAGACCTTGTATTCGTTAAATCCGAAAACTTTTAAAATATCGAGGGCAAATTTTAAAGCGTTTTTAATCTCTTCGTTGACCTGCTCCTCGGTGCAGATTATATGGGCATCATCTTGGGTAAAGCCCCTCACCCTCAAAAGCCCGTGGAGAACCCCTGAAAGCTCGTAGCGGTAAACGGTTCCGAGTTCAAAGAGCCTTATGGGAAGCTCTTTATAACTCCTTACTTTAGATTTGTATATCGCAATGTGGAAGGGACAGTTCATAGGTTTCACGTAGTAGGTCTCGTTATCCATCTCCATCGGAGGGAACATGTTTTCTTTATAAAACTCCAGGTGGCCCGAAGTTTCCCAAAGCACCGATTTACCTACATGGGGTGTATAAACGAACTGATAACCCCTTTTATAGTGTTCCTCTCTTAAAAAGTCCTCGAGGAGTTTTCTATAAAGGGCACCCCTCGGGAGCCAGAGAATTAAACCGGCACCTATATTTTGGTCGATGGTAAAGAATTCCAGTTCCTTTCCGAGTTTCCTGTGGTCCCTCTTTTTGACCTCCTCGAGGAAATTGAGGTAATTTTTAAGGTCCTTTTTGGTCCAAAAGGCAACTCCGTAAATCCTTTGGAGCATCGGCTGGTCGCTCTTTCCCATCCAGTAGGCACCCGCTATGTGGGTAAGCTTAAACTCTCCCGCCTTGCCGGTGGAGGGTAGGTGAGGACCCCTACATAGGTCGATAAAATCCCCCTGCTTGTAGATAGTAATTGGAGCCCCTTCGGGGATTCTATCGATTATTTGAAGCTTGTATTTTTCTCCAAGCTCCGCAAAGAGTTTTTTGGCCTCCTCCCTTGATAGCTCTATCCTCTCTATAGGTAGGTCCCTTTTTACAATTTCCCGCATCTTTTCCTCTATCTTTGGAAGGTCCTCCTCCTTAAGGTGGACCCCTTCAACTTCCACGTCGTAGAAGAAACCATTTTCGGTGGTGGGACCTATACCTAGGTGAACGTTTTTTCTACCGTAAATTTCGCTAAGGGCCTGCGCCAGTATGTGGGCCATAGTGTGGCGCATAATTTCAAGGCCCTCTTTGGAACCTTTGTAGAGAGGTTTTATCTCCGCCGAAAACTCCAAAGGTGTATGAACATCGAAAATTCCACTTTCGGAGGCCTTAGAGTCGCTTAAAAGCTCCTCTTTAGGTTCCTCCTTTTTGGTTTCCTCCAAAGGTTTTACCAAAGCACCTACAGCACCTTTTATGTTAAGTTCTTCAAATATTTTTCCTATCGAAGTTCCTTTAGGAAATTCGTATTCTTGACCTTTAAAAAGAACCTTTATCTTTTCCGACATAAGGTTGCAATTTTAAACCTGCCCGAAGGAACGAAAGTTTCACCTAACCTTTTCGAGGTTAAAGTTGGAAATAACCTAAAATAGAATTTGCTACTTTAAGCTACCTTTTGTTGCGTAAAAGTTCCATAACCTAAACTTCCAAGGAGGTCTTTGTTATATGGAAACACTTTTAGCGTTTTTAATTCTTATCGGCGTCCTTGTATGGGTTCACGAATTTGGCCACTTTCTATTTGCCAAACTGTTCGGCGTAAAGGTTGAAACTTTTTCCTTAGGTTTCGGACCTTCAATAGTTCAAAAAAGGTGGGGCGAAACGGTCTATCAAATCG
>JALSNH010000160.1 GCA_026987085.1 Aquificota bacterium
CTCCTATAACATCAACAAAACCGGCCGCCGGTGTAATAGTAGCGAATCCGGCAATCACACCGGTCATAAAACCGAGGGAGGTGGGTTTTCCGAATTTAATCCATTCGAGACCCGCCCATACTAAGGCAGCTACAAAGGCGGCTAAAACGCTTACAAAGGCAGCGGTAACGGCTTGCCCATTTATAGCCAAAGCGGAACCGCCATTAAATCCGAACCAACCGAATGCCAAAAGACCTGTTCCTAAAGCAACGAGTGGAAGATTGGAAGGAAGCAAAATAGCCTCCTTTCGTTTACCTAATACGTAGGCTCCCACCAAGGCGGCCACACCGGAAGTTGCGTGAACTACCAGACCCCCCGCAAAGTCGTGGACACCGAGGCTAGAAAGAAAGCCTCCACCCCAAATCCAGTGGGCTACCGGAACGTAAACGAAAGTAAGCCACAAAGCGCCGAAAAGGAGCCAAGCTGAGAATTTAATCCTTTCGATGTAAGCTCCCGCTATAAGACCCACCGTTATGGCTGCAAAAGTCATTTGGTAAAAAACAAACAGATAGTTATAAAGGTTGGAAGCAACCGGTGACGGTTCCGAAGGTGATGAACCGAGAAGCAGAAAATCCTTAAGGGTTCCTATTATCCCTCCTATATCTCCCCTGAATGCCAAGCTATAACCGTAAATTACCCATAGGACCGATGCCAGTGCGAAAGCTCCCATGACCATATAAATCGTGTTGAGCATATTTTTGGTTCGGGCCAACCCTCCATAAAAGAGGGCTAAACCGGTAAAGCCCATAACAAAAACCAGTGCGGTTGATACCAAGACCCAAACATTGTCCGCCAAAACGATGGTACTTTCTCCCATAATGTGAACTTTTTTGTAAATAAAGAGAGATTTTGTTGCTTAAATTTTGATTACAAAATTGTTTACATTTTGGTAAAACCTTCCCATTTTCTGTGCAACAAAATTTTGGGTAAAAGCAAAGGCTAAAATAGACCTTGCGATGTGTTTGGCCGTTCCCTCCCGCGTTGTGGAAATAGATGAAGTTTCCAAAACCGCTATAGTCGAAACCTTTGGAGTAAAACGTAAAGTGTCCACTATGCTTTTAAACGAACCTTTGAAGGTGGGCGACTACGTTCTCGTCCATATAGGGTTTACCATGGAAAAGATAGACTAGGAGGAGGCGAAAAAAACATTAGAACTCTTCAAGGAACTCTTTCCAGAAGAACTCCAAGAGGAGTTTGAAAGCGGAGGAACCAAACAATGATTTTGGGAGACGAGAACTCACCTATAGCGGTTTTGGGTGTTGGAAATGTCCTTTTATCGGACGAAGGTTTTGGAGTAAAGCTCCTTCAAGAGTCTGCCTCAACCCCTATTGTGTACCTATCGGCAGCTTCCTCTATAATTTAATGTAGTCTTTTTTGTAAATCAAATTCTTTAATAGAAAACTCCTTGTATTGGAAACTTAATATTTTGTGGTTAGCGAAAAAGACCTTCTTTTCATGCGTAGGGCTTTAGAACTTGCCAAAGTCCGTAAAGGTTTAACACACCCAAATCCTACAGTTGGCTGTGTAATTGTCAAAAATGGAAAAATTATTGGTGAAGGCTTTCATTTAAAAGCGGGTTCACCCCATGCGGAAGTTGTAGCTTTGGAAAAAGCAGGTAAGGCAGCTCAAGGTGCTACCGTTTATATAACACTTGAACCCTGTTCACACTATGGAAAAACTCCACCCTGTTCTTTAGCATTAATACAAGCAAAAGTTAAAAGAGTTGTTATTGCCACTTTGGATTCAAATCCTAAAGTAGCCGGTCGTGGTGTCGAAATGTTAAAAAGAGCAGGTATAAAGGTAGATATAGGAATCCTCGAAAATGAAGCTGTAAAATTGAATGAAGACTTTTTTTGGTGGATAACAAAAAAAATCCCTTTTGTAGTTTTAAAAATAGCCCAAACTTTGGACGGTTTTATAGCAACCTTAGAAGGTAAAAGTAAATGGATAACCAACGAATTAAGTAGAAAATACGTTCATCTTTTAAGATGTCAAAGCGATGCAATTCTCGTAGGAGTCGGGACGGTTTTAAAAGACAACCCCGAACTTACAGTTAGAAATCTGCCTTGCGAAAAGCAACCTTTAAGGATTATTTTAGATAAAAACCTAAGAACTCCTTTAGATGCAAAAGTTTTAGATACATCCCTTGCAAGGACGATAATATTTACCGCTTCTAAAGATAGTAGAAAAATTGATTTAATACAAAAAAAGGGTGTGAAGGTTATACAAACTCCTTTGGATGAAAAAAACAACTTAAACCTAAAGTGGGTTTTAAAAAAGTTAGGAGAAATAGAAATTGTTCAACTTTTGGTAGAAGGTGGAAGTCATATCTTTAGTTCCTTT
>JALSNH010000161.1 GCA_026987085.1 Aquificota bacterium
TCGATGAGAAAGTTCCGCGAACTTGAAGAGGAGGTTCCCATAGAGGATATTCTTAAATTCCTTGCCAGCAAACCGCCGCTAAAGTATCCCCTCGAGGCGGAATTGGAAAATAAACTTCCCGAAATTGTGGGAGCTTTAATTTACATCATTGCTCAAATTCTTAAAGAGGTTTCCGAAGATAACAGGTATCCTTCCGAAGAGGAACTTGATAAAACCGAAAGGATTCTCAACCTTACCCTCTAATTTTCCCTTTTTCGTTTTTTTATATATAGATAGCTCGCCAGAATGTAAGAAGCGGAAAAAATTACAATAGCCAGGCCTCCAATCAGTTGGGATATATCGTTTGTAGAAAGCCCTTGAAAGGTAAAAACCAGTCCTACAAAGAAAAATACTACAAAGACTATTAATGTAGTTATAAAAAGGGCTTCCACAAATTGTTGTAAGAAAAAACTTAAAGCTCCAATTATTGCGATTATTAGGATTAATTTGGACATAGGTAGGTTTTTATCTTAAAACCTTCTTTGAAGGAAAAAAATTCTCAAAAGGGTATTTAAAAACCAAAAATAAGATATTTGAGCCAAAGTAAAAAGAGGGCAACAATAACTGTAATAAAGGCAACGGGAGTTCCCATTTTGAGAAAGTCGACAAAGCTAATTTTGTAGCCTTCCTTTTCAACAAGGCCGGCGGCCACTACGTTGGCCGAAGCTCCAATTATTGTTAGGTTCCCTCCCAGGCAAGCGCCCAGAGCCAACGCCCACCAAAGAGGCTCTACATTAAAGTGAACCTCCTTCGCTAGGTCGAGCAGAACATAGGACATAGCCATTGTAAAGGGGATGTTGTCAACTATTCCAGAAATAATAGCCGAAAGACCACCTATAATCCAAATTCCACCGAGAGCATTGTGGACAAGTTTTGCCACAAAGGTAGCAAGATCTTCAAAAACACCCGTTACCTCCAAGGTTCCGATAACGATAAAAAGACCTACAAAGAACATAAGGGTTCCCCACTCGACCCTTTCGAAAACCTTTTCGGGATTGAGCTTCGTCCAAAGGAGTAAGATTGAAGCCATTGTAAGGGCTACCGTTCCCGGTTCTAAACCTATATAGTGATGGAAGAAAAATAAGAGCAGCGTAAGGCCGAAAATAATTAAACCTTTCCTCATTAGGGGAATGTCGTATTCGACCTTAAATTGGCTTATAACTTCTTGAAGTTCCTCCTCACTTTGGATTTTCCTCTCCAAATAACCCATCCACTTCATGTAGAGGGTAAAAACCACAGTTCCAATAATGTAGGTAATAAGCACTATTGGTGTCAGGTTGACTATAAAGTCGTTAAAGGTAAAGCCTCCCAAGGAACCGATAATAATGTTGGGAGGGTCCCCTATAAGGGTGGCGGTCCCACCTATATTGGAAGCCAAAACTGTTGCTATTACATAGGGAATCGGGTTTATTCTTAGCTTCACCAGCATTTGAAGAAGTATCGGAACCATAAATAGGACGGTTGTAACGTTGTCCAAAAATGCGGACATAAAGGCGGTTAAAAAGGTAAAGGTGAGCAAAATCTTTAGAGGGTCTCCCTTGGTAAGTTTGAGGGCGGTATTGGAAAGAATTGAGAAAAATCCGCTCTCAATAAGAACGGAGACTATAACCATCATTCCAACGAGCAAAAACATCGTGTTGTGGTCTATCGATTTCCATGCCTCCTTGGGTGTGATAACTCCGAGAAATATAGCAAGCGAACCGCCCAGAAGGGCTGCGGGTACCCTGTGGAAGAACTTTTCCAAAATTATCATTGCGTAGGTTCCTAAAAAGAGCAGTATCGAAAGCCAATAAAGGGATTGTTTACTATCCAAACCTAAAAGGTGAACCAATGTATGGTGCTCTCCACCGGTGGGAACCATTTTTAAAAACCTCCTTTGTTAGTTTTCAAAAATTGCTAAACTTGTTTCGGAATTTTGAATTACTTCGTCCCTATCTTGGATGGCTTGAGAAATCACCAAAAGGTCGTAGTTATGTAATTTTGCAAAGTAGGGTAAGCTCTTTCTTTCCTCTCCCTTTAGCGGCAAAATCTCAACTTGCTCCAAATTGAGGGCTTTTTTTATCTTTTCCCTTACGGCGGCTATGTAGTCTTCAAACATACCTCCGAGTATCTCTTTAGCTTCCATTTCAGGGTGCTCTTTTTTAAGAAGGAATTCAAAGTAATTCTCATCGAAAATAGTGGTAAATTTGAAATCAATACCTAAAGAGGTCAAAAATTTATATGCGTTCCTGATGTAGTTTTCGGAACAGTTATCCCTATCCACATAAAGCAGCGCCTTTTTCAAGTAGGGATTATCAACCTTTAAAAGGAGCAA
>JALSNH010000162.1 GCA_026987085.1 Aquificota bacterium
CCCACATTAGAAATGTACAGCTGTTAAGAAAGCAGGCTAAAACCCTTTATCTATAAAAGGTGTAAAGACATCTAAAGCCTTACACTTTAGTGCGGGGATAACATAGATTGCGGTAAAAAATTAAACAGAGAGCTATTTCCGTATATCTTTTTATGCTATGTGGAAAGCAACCTTCAAAGAGGTATTTACTTTCTTTTTCGATAATCCGGTTATTTTTCTAATAATTTTAGCTAACTACGCTTTAATGTTTCTTTTTGCTCCTATATTAGGTTTTGTAGCAGCTTGGTTTATAGCTATATTTTACTTAATAGGGATCCATGGGAATATAAACGATATATGGAACAGTTTTAAAAACCTTTCCAAGTGGGGTTTTATAGTTGCTATTATTCTTTATCTCCTTTTTTTAATCACGGAAGTTGTTTCGTTTTTTGTTTACAACACCTTAATTTTTAAATTTAAAATTTCTATACTAGGTTTATTTATTTTTACCGCTATATACAGCTTGTTAATTTCAATATTTATCCATCTAATTTATGTTCCTTTATTTGCTTCTTCCAATTTTAAAGAGTTCAAAAATAACATTAAAAGGTTAAAACTTTTATTTACTACCAAATTGGGAGTGGAAAGCCTTATATTTTTATGGGGTTTTATGTTCCTTACATTACTGGCCGGACTAATTAAATTTATACAACTAACGGTTGGATTGTATGCGGTAATAGCCACCTTTTGGCTTACATACTATACATTTTTAGCTGTAAAAGTTTTTAAAAACAGGGAATTCAAGGAGGTTTAAAATGGCGGCTCAGGAAATTGAAGCTATCTTTAAAGAGGCCGAAATTTCAATGAAGAAAGCTGTTGATTACTTTAAAAACGAAATAGCAGGTTTTAGAACGGGAAGGGCTTCAACTAAATTGGTCGAAGATGTTAAGGTTGAATATTACGGTTCAAAGATGCCTATAAAACAGATAGCTTCCATAATGGTTCCCGAGGCCAATCAGATTGTTATTCAACCTTGGGACCAAAATGTAGTTAGTGAGATAGAAAAAGCTATTAGAGAATATCTCAATATCAATCCTACAGTTCAGGGAAATGTGATAAGAATAACTTTGCCGCCACCCACCGAAGAGAGAAGAAAAGAAATGGTTCGGTTGCTTCATAAATTGGCGGAAGAGGCGAGGGTAGCGGTTAGAAATATCCGTCGCGAGGTAAAAGATAAAATTGATGATTTGGAAGGTATAGGTGAGGACGAGATTCGTCGTCTGCACGATAGGCTTCAAAAATTGACGGATAAATATATTGATATGATTAATCAAGTGGCATCTGCAAAAGAAGAGGAAATAATGTCCGTTTAAATTTTTCCTTTTTCTCTTTTTAAAGGGGAAAGTGTAGATTATGTTTTCCAGTTTTAAAGTCCTTCAAGTAGTAGATGGTACCGGGTGGGGGGGGACTAAAGAGCAGGTTTATTTAACAACTCGAGAATTGGCAAAAAAGGGAGTAGAGATAGGTATAGCATTAGCCTTTCAATACCATCGCATGGTTGATAGATTAAAACCGTACCCGGTTCGAATTCACTTTTTTGAAAACCATCAAGGTAGTAAAAGTAGATTTTTTCCCACCAATTGGTTTAGGTTAAAAAAAATTATCGAAGAGTGGGACTACGATATAGTCATTGGCAACTCTCCCCATGCGATAGACTATATAAGGTTTACACTACCTTTTTTGAAAAGGAAACCTAAATTAATCTTTGTAAGGCGAAGCAGTCGTATTCCTTCCACTTTTTCTAAACGGTTTAAGTACTCGGTAGCTGACCGCATAGTGGTGGTTTCGGAGGGTGTACACAAAACCTTATTAGAAGCGAATTTTTTCCCGGAACGTTTAAGATTAATAGAAAGTGGAATAGATCTTGAAAAGTTCAAACCTTATAGACACCTCAAAAAGGAATTAAGAAAAAAGTTAGGTCTACCTTTGGAGGGAAAACTGTTTATAAATGTCGCCAACTGGAATATAAAAGTAAAAGGACACGATATTCTTTTAGAAGCTTTTAGAAAATTGAATTGCAATAATTGTTGGCTTATTCTCGTCGGACTAAATACAACCGATAGTGAAGCGAAATATCTAATTAAAAAATTGGGATTGCAGAATAAAGTTATTCCTTTAGGTTTTAGAGATGATGTTGCCGATCTATTAAATGCTGCCGATTTTTTTGTTTTATCTTCCCGTTTGGAGGGTATTGCTGGAGCTCTATTGCAAGCAATGGCTACACGAATGGTGGTAATTTCTACCGCCGTAGGCGGTATTCCTAAATATTTAAAAAATGAATTTAATGGCTTTTTAGTTCCGCCGGAGGATCC
>JALSNH010000163.1 GCA_026987085.1 Aquificota bacterium
AACTTTTAATCTCCAACTTTGTGAGGGAACAATTTCCCACCGAAAACCTCCAAATGGAGTTTAAAGGGATATTGGGGATTCTAGTAAAGAATAATTTTAGCTGTAGAAAAAACTTTCATAAAAAGGCATTTTTTTAATGTATGAGCTACCTTGTGAGTTTATCGATATTTCCGACCGACAAAGGGGAAAGTGTTTCTTCTTATGTATCCAAAGTTATAAAGCTCATTAAAGAAAGCGGCCTTCCCTACAAGCTTACACCTATGGCCACAATTGTAGAAACGGACGATATCTCCAAAGTATTTCAGCTAATGGAGCAAGCCTACAAAATCCTTCAGGAGGAAGGATGCAACCGTATATATACCGTAATGACGGTCGACTACCGTAAAGACAAAAGCAACCGAATGGAGCAAAAGGTAAAATCGGTAGAAGCAAAAATTGGAGAAGTTAACAAAGCTTAAACCGATTTTGCCAAAGAGATGAACTCTTTAAGTTTATTTAAATCCTTTTTACCTTTGTAGGCCTCAACTCCACTAGAGACATCTACCGCGTAAGGTTTTACCTTTTCAATTGCACTTTTAACGTTTTGAGGTGTTAGTCCCCCCGAGAGGAAAATTTTAAAACCTTCCTCCACCAGTTCTTTCGCAATGCTCCAATTGAAGGTTTCTCCTGTCCCCCCGTAGGTTCCCTTTTTATAGGTATCCAATAGGAGGGCGTAGGTATTCTCCCAATCCTTTAATAGGTTTTTATCGAAATTATCCCTTACGCGGAAGACCTTTATTACCCGCGAAGCGGGCACCTTTTTTAAAATTTCGGGAGTTTCATCTCCGTGGAGTTGAATAAGGTCAAATCCGCCGTTTAATAGCTTTTTTAAAAGCTCGTAATCGGCATTTACCACCACCGCAACCTTTTTAACGCTTGAGGGTAATTCTTTCAAAATTTCGAAAGCCCCTTCGGGGGAAATATACCTCGGAGAGGGAGGGTAAAAGATAAAACCGAGGTAATCGGCTCCCAAATCGGCCGCCGCTTTAGCATCTTCCAAGTTGGTAAGTCCGCAGATTTTAACCTTCACCATTTTGAGTTTTTGAAATCTTAACCAACTTTATACGGTTGTTTTCAATCTCCTGAACCGTAAAGTGGAAGCTGTCAATATCTATAGAAGCTCCCTTGGGTGGTAAACCTTTAAAGTGGGAGATTAGATAACCTCCGAGGGTGGAATATTCGTAATCCTCCGGAAGTTTTATCCCCAATTTTTGAGCCAATAGTTCTATGTTTATAGAAGCATCCACCAAATAGGTATTGGGCGCTATCTCCTTTATCTCTTCTTCACCTTCCCACTCCTCAACCATCTCTCCCAAAAGCCAACCCAAGAAGTCGGAGTAGGTAACAAGTCCCGCCGTTCCCCCATGCTCATCTACAACCATAAAAATTTGGGTTTTCTTTCTTTTAAACTCCTCTATTAGGTTTTCAAGGTCCAAAATTTGTGGAACGAAGTTTATACCCCTTTTAAACTCCGAAAGGACCTTTTCCGAATTATCCTCCACCGGCAAAAGATTCTTTATATAGAGCACCCCGGTGGTTGAATCGATATTTTCCACATAGAGGGGTATTTTGCTGTGCGCCCTTTCCCGTATTTGGTCTATTACCTCTTTTACCTTTTTATGTTCTTCGAGGGCAAAAATATCCGTTCGGGGGGTCATTATCTCCTCGACGGTAGTATCGGACATTTCGAGGACCTTTTTGGCCATTTCAAACTCTTGACGGTCTATTTCCCCCCTCTTAAAACCCTCCTCCAGATGGTAGAGAAATTCCTCCACACTGAGGGAGTGCTCCTTCTTAGCTTCAACCTTCTCTATAAGCTTTCCAAAAAGCTTTTTAAACAAAAATCGGAGCGGGTATATTACCTGCTCAAATAGGTAGATGGGCAAAGCGTAAAGGGTTGCCAACCTTGAGGGTAGTTGCAAGGCCACATTTTTGGGAATAACCTCACCAAAATAGAAAATTGCCAAGCTTATAAAAACCGTTCCGAGAGCCACTCCCGTGTCGCCGACCGTTTCTTGAAGAAGCTTTGTTCCTACGGCCGATATTAGAATGTTAACAACCTCGTTCCCTACCAAAATTGTGATTATTAGGTCTACCGGCCTCTCCAAAAGTTTCCTTATAAGGGCTACAACTTTCCCCTTTTTACGTTCTAAAAGGAAGGTATTTAGCCCGAAAAAGGCAACCTCCGCGGAGGCAAAAAATCCGGAAAGAACCAACAAAAGGAGTAAAAGTCCCAGTTCCCCTACAACCATACAAGGTTGCTAAATTCTAAAAT